>CAZYZU010000134.1:0-1509 GCA_964652065.1 uncultured Muribaculaceae bacterium | reverse complement strand
ATAGAAAGGGATCTAATATAGGTCATTTAGACCATAATTAGATTATACGTGATAAGATGAATTTGGATTTAAAAATTAATGAATTTGAAGGCCCATTAGATTTATTGCTTCATCTTATTAAAGAATCAAAAATGAATATTTTAGATATTCAAATAGAAAAAATAACTGATCAATATCTTGAATATATAGAAAAACAAGAATCAATGAATTTAGAGATTGCAAGTGAATATTTAGTTTTGGCATCAGAACTTATAGAAATAAAATCCAAAATGTTACTCCCTAATGAAAAACTAGATGAAATTGAAGAAGCTGAAGATCCAAGAGAAGAATTAATAAATAGATTATTAGAATATGAAGCATATAAGGAAATTACAAAGACATTAAAGGAAAAAGAGGAGTTAAGAAAAGAAATATATACAAAGGCTCCTAGTAATATAAAAGATTATATTGAAGAAGATACAACGATAAAAAGTGATGTAACCTTAGATGATTTGATGGAGGCATTTCAAAAATTTCTTGAAAGAAAAAAAGAGACAAGACCATTAACTACTAAAGTAACAGAAAAAGAAATCACTGTTTCTTCACGAAGACATGATATTGGTAGACTTCTTAAAGAAAAGAAAAGAGTATCTTTTTTTGAATTGTTTCCAGTGGTATCACGAGAATATATTGTAGCAACATTTTTAGCAATACTAGAAATGGCTAAGAGTAAGCAATTGTTTATTACTCAAAATGAGACATTTGATGATATTATTTGTGAGGTGAAAGAATGAATAAATGTGCAGTATTAGAAGGTTTACTTTTCGTTGTAGGAGAAGAGGGACTTACATTTGAGCAAATAGAAGATGTTTTAGAAATAAATGAAGAACAGTCAAAAGAATTAGTAAGAGAATTAAAAGATAAGTATGAAGCAGAAGATAGAGGTTTAAGAATCGATTTTTTAGGCAATAAATTTAAGCTTACAACAAAATTTGAACATAAAGAATATTATCAAAGGTTAATTGAAAATCCAATTACAAACACTCTAAGTCAAGCAGCCTTAGAAACGCTTGCTATCATTGCATATAATGAACCAGTCACAAGAATACAAGTAGATAAACTTCGCGGAGTTGCTAGTAGTCAAATGGTTAGAAAACTAGTAGCAAAAGGCTTTATTAAAGAAGTTGGTAGAAGCAATCTACCAGGAAGACCAATTCTTTATGAAACAACAAGTGAATTTTTAGATTATTTTGGACTTCCAGATATAAAAGCATTACCTGATATGTCAAACTTTATTGAAGATGCGAAAGAAGAAAGAGAAGAAACTGATTTATATAAATCTAAATATAAAGAAAATGAATAAGTATCCTTTGATACTTTTTATTTTTATGGTATACTTTATTTATGCCTGTGTGGTGGAATTGGTAGACGCGTTGGACTCAAAATCCAATGGTAGCAATACCGTGCCGGTTCAAGTCCGGCCACAGGCACCATTGACGAATCTGTTCGAACTATTCGAACTTTTATATA
>CAZYZU010000133.1:0-1522 GCA_964652065.1 uncultured Muribaculaceae bacterium | reverse complement strand
AATTTCTATACTTATTAAACCAGCTTATATGATTATCTTCATTAATATAATTTTCAATATTAGAAACAAATTTTTTATTATTACTTTTAAATTTAGTAGGTTTAAAAGCTTTTGATTTTTCAATTAATTTATCTAATTCATTAAAATCTTTCAATTCTAATAAATATCCTTCATCAGCAAATTTTTTTACAATTTGTTTTTGATGATCATTAGTATGTTCTTTATATTTTTTTAGACGAGATGCCGCAATAATTTTTTTATTATTACGAATACCACTAAGTATAGATCCAACCCCTCCATGAGTTATCAACAAATCACATTTTTTTACTAATTTTTCCATTTCTTTAGAATCAATTAAATCAAATATTTTCATATTTTTTGATTCATATTTTGTATATCCAGCTTGTACAATTACTTCTTCATTAATATTTCCTTTATCTATTTCTTTATCAATAGCTTTAAGCAAACGAACAAAACTTTTATCTTGTGTACCAAGTGTTACCAAAATCATTAATAAATCCATCCCCCATCTATACTATCAGGATAATGCTTCTTCATAGAATGCCATTGTACAATAAATTTATCAGCTATAGGATATACCATTCTACCCGTAATTGTTTTCGTATCAATATTAGCAAAAGTTTCAATATAAATAATTCTACTACCAAAAATTTTACCAATATAACACATAGGTCCAGCTGTATGAGCTCCAGTTGTAATAATGTAATCAGGATGTATTCTAAAATATAAAAACAAACTTTTAAAACAATTATATAATAATTTAAATGGATAAGTAAATTTATGATCTTTAGTTCCATATACAAGATAATTAACTTTACCTGGATATGACTTTTTTAAATCCAAATTAGATTTAGTCTTTTCAGTTACAATATGATAATCATAATTGTTAAACATACTTTTCAACTGCATCATTTCTGATAAATGACCACCAGTTGACGATATAAATAATAATTTTTTCATATAATCACTTCTTTTCTAAAATTTTAAGCCACAATTTAATTACTTCACTACCATCATATTTTTTTACTGATAAACGTCCTTCTTTTCCAATTTCTTTACGCGTATTAATATCATCCATTAAATCTTCAACCTTTTTTATGTAGGCTCTATTATTTCTATTTTTTATTAAATATCCATTTCTTCCACTATCTATTAATTCACGAGCTCCTTCAGCTGATGAAAAAGCAATACAAGGAATACCATGACTCATTGCTTCAATTAAAACAATACCAAAACTTTCTGTATAAGAAGTCATTAAATAAATTGAGGACTTTCTTAAGATTTTATCAATATATTCCTTATTTTGAAATCCATGAAGAACTACATTTTTTTCCAAGTTATGGCTTTTTATATATTCTTCAAGATTTCCTCTTTCTGGACCATCACCAATTATATCTAAACACCAATCAGGATGATCTTTTACTAAAATACTATAAAGTCCTAATAAATCTAAATACCCCTTTTCAGGAGAAAGTCTTCCAACAGAAACCAATCTTTTTTC
>CAZYZU010000132.1:0-1566 GCA_964652065.1 uncultured Muribaculaceae bacterium | reverse complement strand
TTTTGCTTCTTTTTTTAACGTTTTTTAGGCATTTTTATTGCATTTTATTATAAATCATGATAAATTCAATATGTAAGCATATATTGCATGCTTAAAAAAATAAGGGAGGTATATTATACAATGAAAAAAGTAGAATTAGTAGAAGCAGTTGCTGAAAAAGCAGGGTTAACTAAAGCAGACGCTACTCGTGCACTTGATGCAACTTTAGCAACAATTACAGAAGCTTTAGCAAATGGAGATAAAATACCACTAGTTGGTTTTGGAACATTCGCAACTTCAAAAAGAGCTGCTCGTGAAGGACGTAATCCTAAAACAGGAGCTACAGTTCAAATCGCAGCTAGAAACGCTGTTACTTTTAAAGCAGGATCTGCATTAAAAGACGCTGTAAACTAGTATAATAAAGAAGCAATTTGCTTCTTTTCTTTTTGTTTTTTTGGTATAATAAAGACAGGTGATAAAATGTTAGAAAATGCAAAAAAAGTTTTAAAAATGATTACCTCTCACGGCTATAAAGCCTATATTGTAGGTGGTTTTGTAAGAGATCATTTACTTGGAATAGAATCAAATGATATAGATATTACAACTAACGCTACTCCAAAAGAATTACAAGAAATCTTTGAAAATGCTTGTATGCCTTCAAATGATTATGGAGCAGTTACAATTATGAATCATGGAGTAAGATTTGAAATAACTACATTTAGAAAAGAATTAGTCTATATTAATAATAGAAAACCAGAAAAAATAGAGTATATAGATGATTTGTTTAAAGATTTAACTAGAAGAGATTTTACTGTTAATACTATTTGTATGGATAAAGATGGAGAAATAATTGATTTTCTAAAAGGAAAAGATGATCTTGATAACAAAATTATAAAAACAGTAGGAAACGCTAAAGATAAATTCGAACAAGATAGCCTAAGAATACTAAGAGCAATTAGATTTGCCACTAATTTAAATTTTTCTTTAGATAAAGAAGTAGAAGAAGCTATAATTGAAAAAAAACACTTATTAAAAACTTTATCATATTATAGAAAAAAAGAAGAATTAGATAAGATATTCGCAAGTATAAATGTAAAAAAAGGAATAGAACTTTTATTAAAGTTTGGTCTTGATAAAGAATTAGAATTAGACAGATTAAAAGATATTGAAAATACAGATTCATTAATAAGTGTATGGAGTATATTAAATGTAGTTGATACTTATCCATTTAATAATAGTGAAAAGGATCTAATAAAAAGGATTAACGAAGTACTTGAATTAAATAACTTTGATCCACTAGTTTTATATACTTATGGATTATATGTAAACTCTATTGCAGGATCAATTAAAGGACAAGATAAGAAAAAAATAACTGAAGCATATACTAATTTAAAAATTCATTCGAGAAAAGAATTGGAAATTACAAGTGAAGAGATAATGTCTTTATTAAATAAGAAACCAGGTGAATTTTTAAAAGAAATCTTTAAAGATATTGAAAAAGAAGTTTTATATGGAAGATTACCTAATGAAAAAGAAGCATTAAAGAGATATATAAGTAGTAAGCAATAAAGTGTTAGTTTATCTAAT
>CAZYZU010000131.1:0-1623 GCA_964652065.1 uncultured Muribaculaceae bacterium | reverse complement strand
GAGACTGCTGAAAAAGTATACAAAGATTATTGTAAACTGATACAGTAGTCTTTTATTTTGGTATAATATATATATAAGGATGATGATGTATTATGTTAAAACCAACAAATCAGTTAGAATTAAATTTTAGTAAATATGTAGGGTTATATGATGTATTAATTGATAAAGATAATATGTGGAAAAAATTAAATAATATGGTTGATTTTTCATTTATTTATGATGAATTAAAAGATAAGTATTCTTCTACTATGGGAAGAACTTGTGAAGATATAATAAGAATGTTTAAATATTTACTTTTAAAATCATTTTTTAAAATATCAGATAGAGGTTTAGTAGAAAGAACTAAAACAGATTTGTTGTTTAAATATTTTTTAGGTTATGACCCAGAAGAAACAAGATTAATAAATCCAAGTTTATTAACTGTTTTTCGCCGTGAAAGATTAAAAGACGAAGGAATTAATTTGATGGATAAACTAATTCAAAAAACAGTAGAACTAGCTTTAGAAAAAGGACTAATTGAAGTAAAAAATAAAATAATAGTAGACTCTACGCATACAAATGCAATATATCATCATATTTCTCCAAGAGAAGAATTAATAAAACAATCTAAAGAATTAAGAAAGTCAATATATAAATATGATGAAACAATGCATGATAAAATGCCTAGAAAAAAAGAAGCATCTGGAATATTAGAAGATCAAATTAAATATACAAAAGAATTATTAGATATAATTAAAAAAGAAGAAAAATTACTTAAGTATCCTGGAATTGAGGAACAAGTAAATTATTTAGAAGAAACTATGAATGATACGGAAATAGAATTAGAATATTCAAAAGATCAAGATGCAAAAGTTGGACATAAAACTGCTGATACATCATTTTTTGGATACAAAACTCATATTGCTATGACACCAGAAAGATTGATAACTGGTGCAGTTATTACTACAGGAGAAAAACATGATGGAAAACAATTAATTGAATTAATTAAAAAAAGTCAACAATCTGGTATTGAAGTCGAAGCAATCATTGGTGATGGAGCCTATTCAGAAAAAGACAATTTAGATTATTGTAATGATAATAATATTAAAAATGTAAGTAAATTAAGTAAAAGTGTAACTCATGGAAAAGGTAAAAACAAAGATGATTTTGAATACAATAAAGATGCTGGGATGTATGTTTGTAAAGCCGGAAATATGGCAATAAAAAAAGTGAAATCAGGAAGTGAGAAAAATGGCACAAATGTAGAGTGTTATTATTTTGATGTAGAAAAATGTAAGCATTGTCCATTTAAAGATGGGTGTTATAAAAATGGTTCTAAAACAAAAACATATAGTATCAAAATAAAAAATGAAACACATATACAGCATATGGATTATATGGAATCAGAAGAATTTAGAAACTTATATAGTGAGAGATATAAAATTGAAGCAAAAAATGCTGAATTAAAAAATAATTATGATTATGGAAATGCAAACGCTTGTGGAAAAATAGGCATTACAATACAAGGGGCAACTACGCTATTTTTAGCCAATATTAAAAGAATAATAAAATTGGAAGAAGAAAAAAATAAAAATATAGGATAAAAAACACCTATATTAATTAATTTCTAATAAAATAAACAAA
>CAZYZU010000130.1:0-1636 GCA_964652065.1 uncultured Muribaculaceae bacterium | reverse complement strand
TTTCATCACAACTACTTTCAATACCTAATATAAATACATCTTTCATTTTATACACTTCTTTCCATTAAATATCCATCAACACCATCATAATATCCTTTTCGAATAGCTTTTTCCACAAAATTAAATTTTTTATAAATCTTAATTGCAGAGTAATTATCCACTTTTACTTCTAATGTAATACTTTTATCCACAATTTCTGTTAATTTTTTTAATAATTTTGTTCCTATTCCACAGTTTCTGTGGATAAAATCCACTTCAAATTGATTTATTTCACATCTATCATAAATATCACTATAATATAAATAACCAATAATATCTGAATTATTCTTATAAATTAAGTATTTACCAAATGGATTGTTATTTAATTCATTTTTTATTGTGTCCTTTTTAATAAATTCATTACTAATGATATCAATATTATTTAAATCTACTTCAACTATCACTTACATTCTACTTTCTTCAGCTGCAGTAAGTTTTAAATAATTTGGATTAACTAAGTGTGGATTTACATCCTCTTTTTCAACAAATTTTGTAACAATTTTTAAAATATCAGGATCATAATCACACTTTTTGTAATTAAATTCATTAAAATCATTAGTAATAAAACAATAATTATTATATGATTCAAGTTTTGTTAAAAGTTCTTTGAATTCAATATGTTGTGGTTTTAAAATAACTTTTTCGTTATCATAAATAGCCGCATAAACAAAACCTCTTCTAGCGTCAATAATAGGAACAAGAATATCCTCATTACTATTATTAATAGACGTTGCCATAGCTTCTAAACTTGTAATTGTACTAATAGGAATATTTAAACTCCATGCAAAAACTTTTGCTATTGTAAGTCCCACTCTAATTCCCGTAAAAGAACCAGGTCCATCAACAACAATTATTTTATTAATATCTTTCGCAAGAAGATTATTATCATCAAACATAGAAACAATTTTTGGTAAAGCTACTCTAGATAAATCTTGTCCAAAATCCTCTTTTATACAAGAAATTAATTTACAATCTTCAACAATACCCGTATATAGATAACTTGAAGAAGTATCTATATATAAAGTTTTCATATTATTGCCTCACAAACCTCTTCATATTTTTTTCCATGAGGAATTAAAGTTAAAGATCTTTTATCTTCACCAGTTACTCTAAATTTAATATCTAATCTTTTTTCTGGTAAATAATCAGTTATGGTATCACTCCATTCAATTATTGTAATACCTTTTTTAGTAAAATATTCTTCTATTCCTAAACCTTCAACATTTCCATCTAATCTATATACATCCATATGATATAGAGGAAGTTCTCCAGATGTATATTCTTTTATAATATTAAATGTTGGAGAAGTAATATCTTCATCAATTTCTAATGCTTTAGCAAACCCTTTAGTAAAAACTGTTTTTCCACTACCAAGATCACCTTCCAAACATATTACCATATTTGGAAATTTTTCTGATTCAATATTTTGAGCTAATTCGATTGTTTCACTTTCTGAATAACTTATTATTTTATAATCCATTTCTATCACCTTTTACTATTATACCAAAAAAAAATTGTAATACAACTATTTATGAAAGAAATTTACACAAAAAAAATCCACAAAAAGTAGATTAATAAACAAAAAAAAATTCTTGGC
>CAZYZU010000129.1:0-1706 GCA_964652065.1 uncultured Muribaculaceae bacterium | reverse complement strand
AGATTTTCAACGATTGGAGTTGATATTCATGGATAAAAAACTAAATAATAAAGGATTAACAATTATTGAGGTTTTGGTATGTTTTTCTATTGTGTCAGTTATTGTTATTGGAATGCTAAAAACTGTAACTAATTATAAAGATAAACAAGATGTAGAATCATATAAAAACGAAATTCTTACATATAAAAATATGGTAACTGAAGAAATTATGTCTGATATTATTGCTGGAGGAGGGATAAGGGATATACAAGAATCAAATGATGATAATACTTTTACATTTTATTTAAATATAGTAAATAAAAATGATAATAATTCTACTGCTTTAAGGACTCTTACTGTTGGTGATAACTATATTGAATATAAAGCAAGTACATCTTTATACGATGAGAAATTTGAAATTCCTAAAATTTCTAATCTTAAATTTAATGAAGTTAGATTTGAATATGATGATGATTTTGTTATATTATTTATAGATTTTACGCATCCTGATTTAGGGAATGGGTATAATGCCTTAAATAGTGTAATTCCAAGAAAACTTTATCCATAAATAATTTTATAAATTATCATAAATATAAATATTGAAATTGACATTTGAGATATTCTACCAAGTAAAAAGTTTTTATATTTAATTTTTGTATTATTAATTATATTCATTACTTGTAAGTGAATATTTATTCCACCAAATGATAAGAAAGTTAATATTATTATTCCTTTTGATAATTCATTTATATTTAATAATGTTATTGTATTTATACCTTTTGTTATATCAAAAAATCCATTTACAAATATTTTTTCTATTAAATTTAGATTTATATAATTGTTTATAAGACCAGTTATAATAAAAAAGAAAATTGTATTGCCTAAAATTAATTTTAATAAATTAAGAGATGATGTAATTGATGATTCTAATGCTTTTGAAAATGATTTTGAAGTTATATTTGTCATGTTACTTTTTATCTCTTTTTCTTTTGGTCTTATTATAAAAGCAATTAATAGGTTTGCTGCTACATGAGTAATTAAAATTAAGATTGGTATTTTTTTATTGATAAAAAGTTTGTTTGTAACAGTTAATACAAATAATGGATTAGCAAAATGGGTAAATGTTATTAAATAGTTTGCTTGATTTTCGTTTAAAAATTTTTTATCATACAATGTTTTTATATATTTGGATCCACTTGGAAATCCTGATAATATACTCATTATGATAACAAAATTAGATGCGTTTGATGTATGAAAAATAAAATTAGTTATTTTAGAGAATGCTTTGTTTAACGTTTCACAAAAATTATAATTTATTAATAAATCACTTATTAAAAAGAAAGGGAAAATAGATGGAAACAGTGTAAAGATAAATATATTGATAGCGTTTATTGTTTCTTCTATAACTATATTTGAATTAAATAATAATGACAAGAAGATGACAAATATTAGTAATTCAAGTAATTTATTTTTCATAATTCACCAACTTTTTGATATAATTAAACATAAAGGAATGATTTAATGTTTAATAACTTGTATGACAAAATAAAAAAATTTATTAAAGAATATTATAAAAATATACTATTTATTGTTGTTTTATATGTAGTGTTTATGTGGCCGGTTAATTATTATATAATAACTGGTGGTGGTATTATGGAAGTAGGAAACAGAATAAATGTTTCTGATAGCTATAAATCAAAAGGAAGTCTAAATCTTGCTTATGTTAG
>CAZYZU010000128.1:0-1741 GCA_964652065.1 uncultured Muribaculaceae bacterium | reverse complement strand
TTTTTTTAATTGTTTACTTAACTTATTTTTAACAGTATCTAATTCTTTTATTTTTTCAGCAAATTTTTCTTTTATTAAATTTAGGGAATTAATATAATATTCTATACTGTTTTCTTCTGATATATTTAGATATTTTGATATTGAATCTATTGAAAAAAACTTATTGTCTATATAACCATATTTTAATATTATAAATT
Source organism: uncultured Muribaculaceae bacterium (assembly GCA_964652065.1). Classification (GTDB taxonomy): domain Bacteria; phylum Bacillota_I; class Bacilli_A; order RF39; family UBA660; genus UMGS995. The sequence continues at coordinate 1,544 of CAZYZU010000128.1, read as the reverse complement.
TTGTATAATTTTCATCTTTTGTTTTAAGATTTTGTTCTAATTGTAATTTTTTAAAGAAAGGATCAATATTATTTTTATTTTCTTTATCTAAACTTTCTTTGTTATTAGAAATTTCTTCTAAACAAGTTTTAAAATCTTTAGGTTTTAAAAATTTCTTTTCAATATCTTCTCCTTTATATAAGGCTTTAATTATTCTTGTTGCATAAAGAGTAAAGTTTTTTCCTCCATCATAATTTTCAAGGGCATAGATTAACCCGTCCTCGCCTTTTATTTCTATTTCTGGATTTTTGTAATTTAATTGCATTTTTTTAGCAATAATTCTAGCAATTGGAAATGTTTTGTCTAAAACATCAATTTCTACATCTACATTACCATCTTTGATCATTTTATTTATATCACTATATATTTTTTGTTCTACAAGCATGAAAGCAGCTACTTCTTTATTTATTCCAAAATTATTTATTTCTTCTTTTGATTCATTATTAAATTTTTCTTTTAAATAATCTTCTGTTATAAAGTCAAGATAATCCCATTTCTTTTCTAATAAATTAATTAAATTGTTTTTTTCTTCAATTGTAAATATATTATCTTTGTTCATTATAATCACTCCTTTTCAATAATAAATATTAAGTAGTTGTTTTTTTACCATTATTATAACGCATTATTAAAAATAAGCAATAAAAAAAGCACAGTTCTGACAAAACTGTACTTCCTAGTTTTTTTTCGAATAACTACTCAAACTACTTATGATTAACCATATATACTAATTTATAATTAATTAAAACTATAAATAGTATACATATATAATATTCAACCGTTAAATCAAATACATCATATAATAGTTTCTAAATCCAAGCAATTGTCAGCACTTAGATGTAGCATCTTATTATTATGAGTTTTTCTTTCTCACTACAATTGTACTCCTAAATACTAATAAGATAATAATATTCAAATTATTTATTCAACCAGATGGATTATTATAACCTCTAGCTATAATAATCATACAAGAACTTACTCCTCATATTTTCTGACATCTTCTCATATCTAGGATACATTTAGTATATCACTAACTTTTTTTTATAGCAATACTATAAATTTATTTTTCTTTAATTTTATAATATATTGACATTTTATTGACATTTTTACTTTTTTGTTATTTTATCAAAATTACTTATTCTTTTATATTTACTTGAATCTATCTTTTCATTTAGATATTTACCAATATTATTTTCATTAATTATATTTTCTTTTTCTTTATGATTTAAACTTTTTATATGAAATTCTAGTTTAGATGCGAGTACTCTATTTTCTGTTTGCCATAATGCTTCTAATTTTTTAGCGTTATGATTATATGTGTATTTTGCACATTTTTTATCTTTTGTAAAATGTTCATTCATTCTACGATTTATATCTATTGTTATTCCTGTATAGATAGAGTTATCTTCGCATCTTAACATATAGACATAGTAATATTTAGTTTCTTCTTTATAAATTTTCTTGTTATCTTTCACATTTACACATCCTATAATTATTATAACATTATA
>CAZYZU010000127.1:0-1778 GCA_964652065.1 uncultured Muribaculaceae bacterium | reverse complement strand
ATACATAAAATAGTAAAAACCCTTAAATTTAAGTATTTACTCATATTGAGTAAAGTCTTATTTTATAAGGGTTTTATTGGCTTTTAAATTATTCCGTTATTGCAATTTAATTGCCCCCTGAAGAGAGCATAGAGATATGCTCTCACTTTTTTGCAATAAAATAAACAATTTCTTTTCTTTTATATATGTTTATGTTATAATATGTACCAAATTGAGGGGGATTACAATGGATAAAAAGGAATTATATCATTTTCATAAAGAAGGAAATCATGATAAATTATGGCAAGTAAACAAAGAGATAAAAGTTCCAAACACTTTTAAAAGCACAACTTATAATAGAGTTATGAATTTTTCTAATTCTATTGATATACCAGAAGAAGGAAAGGGACTTTTCTATCAATTAATAGAAGATTTCTTTATAGATGGAGTTGCTGATATAAAAGCCATAGATAATTTATTAAAAATGGCTTATCAAATTTCATTTAGATCTAATGAATTTAAAAGAGAAAATGCTTTAGAAAATTTTAGATTGAATAAGTTTTCTAATTTACCAAGTAGATTGCATAGTGTATATTTAACAGATGAAAAAGGAATAGACACATGGATAGAAAAGTTTGGAAATGCTAAATTAACACTATATAGAGTAGAAGCAGAAGGTACTATTTTTAAAACAAATGAACAACTTATTCCAGATGAAAGACTAACATACCAAGAGGCATATGATGCATCTTATAGATATTGGAATCCTAATTTTAAGAAAGTACCAGAAAATACAAATGAATATTTGGCACAAGGAAAAATAAAAGTTTTAGAGAAAATAAATATTTAATTGTTTATCAATAACTGTAATGATATAATTAAATAAGTATTTGTAAGGAGTGATTAGATGAAAGATTCATATTTTGATGGAGGACTATTTCAATTAATAGGATGGCGTATATTAGGGTTTTTAGTTACACTAATAACATTAGGTATCTGTTATCCTTGGTCATTATGTATGGTATATAATTGGGAAATTAAACATACTACAATTAATGGAAAAAGATTATATTTTGACGGAACAGCAATCCAATTATTTGGTAACTGGATAAAATGGTTATTATTAACATTAATTACACTTGGTATATATAGCTTTTGGGTTCAAATTGCGTTAAAAAAATGGAAAGTAAAACACACACATTTTGTAGAAAGTAGTAATTAAATTTTTATGAAAAAGGAGTATCTATGAATGGCAATAGAATAATAGTACATACCTTAATAAAAGTAGAAGATAAATACTTAGTAACAAAAAGATCAAAAATAGAGAATGTTTATCCAGAATATTGGGATATTCCAGGTGGAATGGTTGAATTAGGTGAACTACCAAGGGAAGCATTAAAAAGAGAAACCTTAGAAGAAGTAAGCTTAAAAATAGAGCCAACAAAAATTATTCATGAAGATAGCAATTTAGATGTTAATAAAGATAAGGTATTTATTAGATTAGTATATTTATGTAATTTAATTGATGATATAAAAAACATAAAATTACAATTAGAAGAACATAGTGAATATAAATTGATCAGTAATATAAATGAACTAGATAATGAAAAAATAGTACCTTTTCTTAAAAAAATATTAGAAAATAATTAATAAAAAAAATATGCATTAAGCATATTTTTATTTTTGTAATATATCTAAAGTATGGGCAGCAGCTCCCATCATATCTAATCTTTCACAGGTTGACAAATGATAATCTAAATACTTATTAAATTCTTCTTCACTCATTTTATTAATATAAG
>CAZYZU010000126.1:0-1820 GCA_964652065.1 uncultured Muribaculaceae bacterium | reverse complement strand
AAGAATAATAGTAAAGAAATAGATAATAAAACTAATATTAACTGGGATATCAGGGCAGAGTGAAAACTACACATAAAGCCTTATTTTATAAGGCGTTTACTTCAAATTTATTTAACATATTCAAACTAAAATGAAAAGGAGATGATAATAAATGTCTAAAGATTTAATAATAAGAAGTAGTGTTGAAGAATTCATAACATTTAAAGTGCAAGAAAAGGAAAACGGAATTCAAGTTAAATATGATAATGAAACTTTATGGATGACTCAAAAAACAATGGCAGAGTTGTTTGAATGTAGTACTGATAATATTTCATTACATTTAAAAAATATATTTAATGATAATGAATTAGATAAGAATTCAGTTATCGAGGAATTCTCGGCAACTGCTTCTGACGGAAAAAAATACAAAATGAATTTTTATAATTTAGATGCAATTATCTCTGTTGGATATAGAATTAATTCTCTAAGAGCAACACAATTTAGAAGATGGGCAACAAATGTATTAAAAACGTATACTATACAAGGATACGCATTAGATAAAGAAAGAATGAAGAACGGATCTTTTATAGATAAAGATTATTTTGAAAAGTTATTAGAAGAAATTAGAGAAATAAGGTTATCAGAAAGAAGATTTTATCAAAAGGTAACTGATATTTATGCTACAAGTATTGATTATGATTCAAAATCACCAATATCAATAGAATTTTTCAAAAAAGTTCAAAATAAAATGCATTATGCAGTATCCCATCAAACTGCAGCTGAAATAATATATAATCGAGTTGATTCAAAAAAGAATCATATGGGATTGACTAATTGGATGAACTCTCCAAATGGAAAAATAATGGAATCAGATGTAGTAATTGCTAAAAATTATCTAAATAAAGATGAAATAAAAGATTTAGAAGGTATAGTAAGTGCATTTTTAGAACTTGCAGAAAACAGAGCAAGAAGAAATATACCAATGACAATGCAAGATTGGTCCACTAGAATAGATAAATATCTATTAGCTGATGATAGAGATATATTGAAAGATGCAGGTAAGATATCACATGAAATAGCTTGTGATAAAGCATTATCTGAATTCGAAAAGTATAGGGTAAAGCAGGACCAATTATATAAATCTGATTTTGATTTACTAATGGAGGAAACAGAAAAATATGAATGTAATGGTGAAAATAATTAATGAATTTTATAAAAGGAGATAATAAAATTATGAAAATTGAATTACCAAAAATAATTGATCTAAAGCCAATTGACAAAATTGCTATCCAAGCACATGAATGTCATGTTAAGTGGAGACCAGATATATTTGAACATACAGACAGTATTATTAATGAAGAAGAATTAGCTAAAATGATAGAAAATAAAGAAATATTCGTTGCTAAATTAGATGAAAAAATAGTTGGATATATTCTGCTCTCTTCGAGAGAAGGAAAGAAAAATGGTTATAAGTTTAGAAAGGAATTAGATATAGATGCAATGGGAGTTGACGAAGCATATAGAAATCAAGGAATCGGTTTTGGGTTGTTAGAATATGTCAAGAAGTATGCAGAAGAGAATAATTATACTGATTTACGATTAACAGTTAATGAAGAAAACGAAAATGCTAAACATCTATATGAAAAAGTAGGATTTAAGGTAAAGAATATTGCATATACTTTGCCATTAAAGAATAAAAATAACGTTTAATAAGTGAATAGAGAATAATAAGAAGTAGAAAGGTAAGTGAATAATATGGCAAAAAATATGTATCAAAAAAGAAAAGAAAGACAAAACAAACCAGAAGAAGTAGCTGATACAAGCAAGACAAATATCAACTG
>CAZYZU010000125.1:0-1843 GCA_964652065.1 uncultured Muribaculaceae bacterium | reverse complement strand
TAAAATAGTAATTAGATATTCTTTTTCTTTGATATAATTTTTATTAATGGTATACTTATTATAGTAGGTGATAGTATGAATAAGGAGTCTATTCATAAAATATCGAATGGTATTGATAAGATTTCAATAAATAAAAATATTTCTAATAAGAAAAAGATAGTTATGTTAGAAAAATTAAAGATTAGACTTGTTTCTACTAAAAAGAAAGCAAATAGTAATAATGAGTTAAATTCTATGGTTACAAATTATGAAAATAACTTAAAAGAAAAATCAAATGAAAAGGTAAATAAAGATGCTAAAGTCTATGTTAAGAGTAATGGATTTGCTAATCCTTTGATTTTAGTTTTAATGTTATCAGTTTTATTATGTGTAAGTATTATGATAGGATTTTTGTTATCAAACTTTTAAAAACACTTTTTGTGTTTTTTATTTTATATATTTATAAGTATGTTATAATTAATATAGGTGATAAAATGATTAAATTAATTAAAAATGGTACAGTTATAACAATGGATAAAAATAGAGAAAAAAAGTATGAAAAATTAGATATTATAATTGAAGATAATTATATAAAAGATATAGTTAGTAATTATGATGGAGATTATGATTATGTAATTGATGCAACTGGAAAGATTATAATGCCAGGACTTATTAATGCTCATACACATTTAGGAATGAGTATTTTTAGAGCAACAAATGATAATTTAAATTTAAATGATTGGTTAACAAAAAAAATATGGCCAATTGAAGATAGGCTTACAGATTCAGATGTTTATTATAGTACACTTTTATCTTGTATAGAAATGATTAAAACAGGTACTACTATGAGTAATGATATGTATTTTAATTGTGATGGAAGTATTAAAGCTATTAAAGAAACAAAAGTTAGATCTTTATTTAGTAGATGTTTAATGGATAATGATGATGGTGGTGATAAAAGAATTGAAGAATTTATAAAATTATATAACGACAATAAAAATAATTCTTTAATAAAATTTGTAGTTGCTCCTCATGCTTTTTATACTTGTAGTAAATCTTATTTGAAAAAATGTAGTGATTTAGCTTTAAAATTAAATATTCCTTTTCATATTCATTTTAGTGAAAATTTAGGAGAAGTTGAAGGTATTAAAAATGATTATAAAAAAGATCCGGTTGAGGCTATGGAAGAAGTTGGACTATTAAGGAATAAATTAATTTTAGCGCATGCTACTTTTGTATCAGATTATGGATTAGAAAAATTGAAAGATAAAGATGTTAGTTTTGTACATAATCCTGTTAGTAATTTAAATTTAGGATGTGGAATTGCTGATGTTGTTAAATATAAAAATTATGTTAATGTTTGTTTAGGAACTGATGGACAAGGTAGTGGTAATAATATGAATTTATTTTATCATATGTCTTTAATTGATTTTTTACAAAAGGGTATTTATAAAGATCCAACTGTTATTTCATCGTATGATTCATTAAAGATGGCTACTATTAATGGGGCTAAAGCTTTAGGTGTTTCTGATATTGTTGGAAGTATAGAAGTGGGAAAATGTGCTGATTTAATTATTTTAGATATGGATAATATTAATTCATTTCCTACAGTTGATTTAATTACAAATGTTGTTCATAATGCTTGCTTTGATTGTGTTGATACTACAATTATTAATGGTGAGGTTCTTTATGAAAACAAAAAATTAAAATTAAATATTGATGAAGAGGAATTAAAGAATAATATTAATACTATTATTAATAGATTAAATATATAAGTTTTTATGAAAAAATGTAGTATAAAATATAATTTAGTTACGGAATTTCCTATGTATGCTAGAGAATGGAATTATGAAAAAAATATAGG
>CAZYZU010000124.1:0-1845 GCA_964652065.1 uncultured Muribaculaceae bacterium | reverse complement strand
TGCAATAACGCAACAAAAAAATCAACCTTTTCAGATTGATTTAATCAATAACGTCGTTGGTGCGACGATTTTACCTTTTGGAGCGGATGAGGAGAATCGAACTCCCGTAGTTAGCTTGGAAGGCTAAGGTTCTACCATTAAACTACATCCGCAATATATCTGATATATCGAACCAAAGCCCGACAAATCAAGTAGACAACATTAATTATACTAAAAAAAATTATTTTGTCAACAGTTTTCTGTGGATTTTTTTCAAATTTATCGTTATAATGATTGTAGGATGTGGATAAAATGAAGATTTTAGCAAGTGACTTTGATGGTACTTTATTTGTAAGCGATGATAAAGTATTTAAAAACAATATTAAAATGATTAATGAATTTAGAAGTAAAAACAATTTATTTATAATTATTACCGGTAGAGGAATTGAAAGTATAAAAAAAGAAATTATAAAAAATGATATTAAATATGATTATCTTATATGTGAAAATGGCGCTATGATATTTGATGATAAAGATAATATATTAGATAGTACCTATTTAGATAAAAAAGATGTTTTAGAAATAATTAAAATTATAGAAGAAGAAAATTTAAAATATATTTTTGATACAGGAATAAATTATTTAAATAATATGGATATGGATCTATCTAAATTAGCTTGTATCTATATAGACAAAACAAGTACAAAAGATTTTATAAAAACAAAGAATAAAGTTGATGAAAATACTAATACATATAACTATATAAGTCCTAATTGGATAAATATAGTTAATAAGAAAGTTAATAAATTAGTATCACTAAAAAAACTTTTGAAAATAATTAATCAAGAAGATAACATTTATACAATAGGTGATGCGATAAATGATATTGATATGATTAAAGAATTTTCTGGAGCAATTATGAAAGTCCATGAAAGTGTCCTAGATAATCTTTCAAATAAACAATACAGTACAGTCTCAGATTATATTAAAGAACTAATTTAGTTCTTTTTTTCATACAATTAAATAGGTGATATAATGGGAGAGTTTGTACTAAATTTAATAGATAATTATGGATATTTTGGAATGTTTCTAGGAATGATTTTAGAAGCAGTAATTATAATTGTTCCAAGTGAAGCAATACTAGCAACAGGAGGAATTCTAGCCTCACGTAAAATATTTACTTTTTTTGGAGCCTTTTTAATAGGATTATTAGGAAGTGTTTTTTGTGCAATTATAATTTATTTTATGGGATATTTTGGAGGTAAGCCATTCGTAAAAAAATATGGTAAATACTTTTTTATGAAAGAAAGTGATTTAGAAAAAAGTGATTCCTGGTTTTCAAAATATGGGTTAATGTCCGCTTTAATAGGAAGAAACTTTCCAATAGTTAGAACTTTAATATCTCTACCAATTGGTATTATGCGATTATCATTTTCTAAATTTTTAATTTATACAATAATTGGAAGTATTCCTTGGACATTTGTTTTTGTCTATGTAGGTTATACTCTTGGAAATGGTTGGACTATAATGGATAAATATGTAAGTAAATTAAAAACTCCAATTAAATTTTTAATATTTATTTTAATTGTTACATATATTATTAAATTATTAAAACAAAAGAAACTATCTAAACATACATTATAGTATGAATAATAAATTAGTAAAAAAAATATCTTTAAATATTAGTATGATAACTACTGTATTACTAGTAGGAGTATCCTTATCAAAAAATCCAATAAATGAAAAAAAAGAATATATAGAGGTATCATCATTAGTAATAATTAACGGAATATCTGATTATTTTTTGGTAAAAACTAAAAAAAGGGAGGAAAAAAACTAGTATTTTTTCTTTTTTTATGTTATAAT
>CAZYZU010000123.1:0-1914 GCA_964652065.1 uncultured Muribaculaceae bacterium | reverse complement strand
CTTCAATAAAAGCAAGTATAAATCCTACAAATAATAATTATTTATATTTTGTTGCAGATAAAAATGGTAAAATATATTATACAAAAACAATAGCTGAACATGAGGCGAAAGTAGCCGAATTAAAGAAAGCAGGAAAATGGATATGGTAGGTAAAAATTTTGATGATATAAAAAAAATAAAAGAATATGCAAAAGAGAATAATGTTCCAATTATGCAAAACGAGGGAATAGATTTTTTAACAACATTTTTAATAAAAAATCAAATAACTTCTGTTTTAGAAATAGGAACAGCAATAGGATATTCTGCGATTATGATGGCATTATCAAATCCTTATGTAAAAATAACATCTATTGAAAGAGATGAAAAAAGATACTTAGAAGCCTTAAAAAATGTAAAGAAATTTAATCTAGAAGATAGAATTAATTTAGTATTTAAAGATGCCCTTGAATATAAAGCGGATGGCAAATATGATTTAATTTTTCTTGATGCAGCAAAAAGTCAAAATATTAACTTTTTTACAAATTTTGAAAAAAATCTTAAAGATGAAGGTTTTATCATTACAGACAATATGCTTTTTCATGGATTTGTAAATAAAAATGAAAAAGAAATTAAAAGCCGTAATTTAAGAGCCTTAGTTAGAAAAATAAAAGAATATACTTTGTTTTTAAAAGAAAATAATAATTACAAAACAGAATTTTTTGAATTAGGTGATGGGATAGCAGTAAGTCAAAAGAAATAACAACGTACAGTTTTTAATTATTAAAAATTAACACATTTAATAAAAAGACTTTTATAAAAAGCCTTTTTTTGTTATAATCACAATATAGTAGTAAATGGGAGAATGATATGTATGGCATATAGTTTCAATTTGAAAGATAATTTAAATAAAAAAAATAAAATTGATTACTCATTAATAATGATGATTGTATTTATTTTTATTGCTGTAGTTTGCATGATAATATATTTTATTATGAGTAATCAAAATAATAATAAATATATAGAAAAAACTAACGAAAATAAGAATTATGTTTTTTCAGCAAAAAAAGAAAAAAATACATATCAAGATGGTACGCATTTTAGAGCTCCAGAAATTAATTTAAAAGGAGAAAAATACACAAAAATAAATAAAGAAATTTCATCATTGTATAAAACTATAATTAAGAATGTTGATAGTAGTTTTGATTATCAATACAATGTAAGTAAAGATATTTTATCATTGGTAGTTAGATATTCATATTATCCAAATACTAGTGATAAACAAATAATATATTTTAAGACATATAATATTGACTTAAAAAATGATAAAATTTTAAAAAATAGTGAGATATTAAATATGTATAATTTAACATCTAAAAAGATAGAAACATTTATGGAAGCAAAATTTAAAAGTTATTATACAGATTTAATTAATCAAAAATATTATACAAAAAAAGAATGTGATTATGAGTGCTTTTTAAATAATAGAGGTATAACAAAAAAATATTTAAATAATATAAGTTATTATATTGATGATGGTTCATTAACATTATTTAAATATTATTATAGATACTCTTCATATGAAGAAGAACTTTATTTTACAGATGATTCATTCCAATTTTTAATAAAGAAGTAGGTGAGAAAAAATGAAATATTTTTTATTAGCAGATTGTAGTACAAATGTTGCTGACTGTTGTAGTGATTATGGAATAGCGGTATATCTAAATATAATTCAAAATGCTTTAAAAATAATTCAAGTAATTGTTCCAATAATATTAATTGTGATGGGAACAGTACAGTTAATAAAATTAATGACATCACCAGAAGATAAAGGTGGAAAAGGAAAAAAGTCATTTTTAAACAAATTCGTTGCGGCAACTCTAGTATTTTTGTTACCATTTATAGTGAATTTAATTATTGGATTAATGTCAGATAGTT
>CAZYZU010000122.1:0-1926 GCA_964652065.1 uncultured Muribaculaceae bacterium | reverse complement strand
TCTTCTTTTGTACATTTACCATTAACTTTTGTATATCCCCATTTACATACACAAGTTCTTTTATCGGCACCTAATTCTTCGTTAGCTCCACAACTTGTTTTTTCATCGTCTTCTGTAGCATATTTAGAAGCATTATAAGTTGATTTGTAAGGGCCTTCACCGATGACTTTTTTCTCATATGGTTTATTTATTGAGAAACTAAATGTTTTTGTTGATTTATGATCTAATAATCCTAAATTTTGTTTCATTGCTTTTGTAATATCATCTCTACTTAATGTATTTGGTACATAATCGTATAAAGTCATTTTCATTCGTTTATCATAAATCATTGCACTTTGTCCTTGTAAATATAATTGTTGGATATTTACAATGTTCGAATGATCACTACTTAAACCTATTTTTACAATGTCTTTAGCAACACTATAGAATGATAGGATTTGTTTAGTAGTAAGGTTTGTATCTAGGCTATTTGAAACTGTTTTCATTATTGTTGTAAATTGATTAACACTTCTTAATGATTTAACTCTTTCTAACATTGCTTCAATTACTAATTGTTGATTTTGACCTCTACCAAAATCTCCATTTACTAATTGTTTTCTATTTCTTGAAAGAACTAGGGCACCTTCACCATCTAAGTGTTGTTGTCCTTTATTTATACAAGCTATTTTCATACGTGATGAATCATCTGTACATAAATCTTGTGGAACATTAACATCAATTCCACCAAGAGCATTAACTAAATTAACTAATCCTTTAAAGTTTAATTTTGCATAATAATCAATATTAACATCAAAGTATTCTTCAATTGTATTCATCATACAATCAGTTCCATAAGCAGCGGCATGGGTAATTTTGTTTTCATCTTTACTTGGCCAACAAGCTATTGGTACATAACTGTCTCTTGGTATTGATAACATTGTAACGTTTAAAGTCTTTGGATTAAATGTTATTAAAATTAACGAGTCTCCGTTAGCAACGGCATTTTTTGTTAGGACTTCTTCTGTTGAATCAATTCCCATTAATAGGATTGTAAATGGTTCAGTTACTGATTTTCCAGTTGACTCTGTTTCTGATTTAGAAGTAGAAGATTTTAACATTTTCTTTTCTTTTGTTTTAATTATTTTTGTTTCATCTTTTATTGCTTCATATCCTGCTATACCACTATAAATACTTGGATAATCTGTTGCTAGAAAAACAGCATCAACATCACCAGAATATAAATCAGCAATCATTTCTGTATAACTTTCATATTTTGTAATATCATTTTCATCTTGTAATTTATTATCTTTTATTATTTCTTGTGGAATAATATATCCTTCAGGAGAAGTCTTATCTTTTAAAATACCTATTTTATAATCTTTTATATCTTTAATTTTAGATGCTTCATTATCTTTTAATACTACAAGGCTAGAAGAGTAGGTAACAAATTTTTTATTAATACTATTAACTGTTCCATATACATAAAAAATTACATAACCTAACATTCCACATATAAGTGAATAAATTATCAAGAATGAAATGTATCCAATTCTTTTAGATTCTTTCTTTTTCTTTTTTTTCTTCTTTTGTTTGTTTTTCCAAACACTTCGCATTTTTATTAAAGATATTAAATCAATTAAGACCAATACTCCCATTGCGATATATCTTATAAGATCTTCAATTCCAGAAAGAGTATAAATATTATAAATTAAAAATCCACTTGTAAGTAGAGATATTATAAAAAATATAAGCGCTACAACACTAGATTTCTTTCGTTTCTTTTTATTTGTATTATCATCGTCTAAAACTTCAACTTCTTTTGACATATTAAAATCCTCCAACCTTTTATTTTAGCTATTTTCTATTATATCTAAAAATCGCCTTTTTTTCAATACAAAATTGCCTTTGAATAAGTTAAAATAGTATTCTTTTTTTAATATTTATATG
>CAZYZU010000121.1:0-1935 GCA_964652065.1 uncultured Muribaculaceae bacterium | reverse complement strand
TAAAAGACTACTGTATCAGTTTACAATAATCTTTGTATACTTTTTCAGCAGTCTCATTGACATCTTCTTTATTTTTTTGTTATTCTTATATTGTAGGAGACTTAAAATGAAACATATAATAAAGAATGATTTAAATATAAATAAAGAAGATATATCTGATGAAGTTACAAGAATAAAGGTTTTACTTGTTAATAGTCATAATCAAATATTAGTGGGTTATAGTCATAATTGCTATCAATTTATTGGTGGTCATAAAGAAAAAGATGAGTTGCTAGTTGATTGTTTAAATAGAGAAGTATTAGAAGAAGTTGGTATTTTTTTTAATGTATCTGATGTTTCTCCTTATTTATTACTTGAACATTATTGTAATGATTGGCCTGAAATGTTGGAATATATAAATTGTAAAATATATTATTTTGTTATTCATACTGATTTATTACCTAATCTAGATAAAACGAAATATACAAAAGAAGAATTAGAGGGTAATTTTAAATATGAATATATAGATATTGATAAATTTAGAGATTCTATTATTAATAATTATTTAAAGTACGACGACGCTAAAACTATTGGTATGGAAATGCTTATGGCCTTTGATGTATTTATGGAGGATTATAATGAAAGCATTAACTATTAAGGAACCTTGGGCATCTCTTATTGTTAATGGATATAAGGATTATGAATTTAGAGGATGGAAGACAAATTATAGAGGAAAAGTATTAATTCATGCTGGTAAGAGTTTTGATGAAGATGTACGCGATAAATTTTTATCTTTAAATTTAGATTATGGTAATGGTGAAATAATAGGAGAAGCAGAAATCGTTGATTGTGTTTTAGTAACAGAAGATTTTTATAATAATAATTTAAAATGTAATCCATTAGTATATAGAAAAAGTGGATTTAATGAAAAATATGCTTTTGTTTTAAAAAACATTGTTAAATATAAAAAGAGAATTCCTTGTAAAGGTAAATTGAGTTTTTGGGAATATAATCAGTAATTGACATTTATTAATGTCTAAAAGTGTTAGATTTATTGACAAAAGATTAAAAAAAGCTTATTTTGATAATAGGAGGGTATTTAAAATGGACATAAAAACAGATGATTTAAAGAGTATGATAGATTCTCATCATAATAATGTTGAGATAGATAGATTAAGACAAGAAAGAGAACAACTATTAAAAAAACAAAAACATGAAAAAAGAGTAAAAAAGCAAACTAGAAGAGTTGCAATTTCTGCAGGACTTATTTTAATGGCTGGTGTTGCTATTGGAACAAGTGCAAAAAAAGGAATTGAAAGATTTGAAGGAAGGAATGCCATAATTTCTGAATTTGATGATTTAACTAGTTCTTATGGAGTAAGAGAAGATAGTAATGCAGGATTTATTGTTAATAAAGATACATCATTTCTTGATTTAGATACTGCAGTAGATAATATTGTAAATGATGCTAAAATGGCTGGAATGACAGATGATGAGATAGCAATAGGAATTGATTCTATGTTTAATGAAAATGTAGCAGAAAAAGCAATGGGTGAATATCCATCTCTTAGTGAAAGAAATGAAGCATATGACAATGCATATCATGAATCAAAGGTATCAGATATTAATAAAGGAGCTAGTAAATAATGAATGAAAATGAAGAAATGGTAGAAAAAGAAGTTCAAGAATTTAATGGTGAAGATTATTTCTTATATGATTCAATAATTGATGAGGATAATAAATATTGTTTTTTTGCTAAAGTATCTGATCCAGAAGAAATAAGAATAGAAAAAGAAATAGAAGATAATAATGAAATGTTTTATGAAGATGTTCTTGATGAAGAATATAATTATGCTTTAAAACTTTTCTATGAAAATTATAATAAATAAAAAAAGATAATTTGATACTAGTACCTGTCAAGTACTCACTAAATAAAAAGATAAATTAATTTGAATA
>CAZYZU010000120.1:0-1939 GCA_964652065.1 uncultured Muribaculaceae bacterium | reverse complement strand
TTATATGTGTCTTTTTTTATGTCCTTTTCGGACACTTAACTTTTCAATTTATAATTTTCTTTCTATATTTATAGACATTTATCTAATATTTTTTATTCAGACTCAATTATTCCATATCCGCCATCTTTTCTTTTATAAACAACGGCAGCTTTATTTGTTTCACTATCCTTATACATATAAAATTGATGATTTAATAATTCCATTTGAATAATAGCCTCTTCTTCATCCATTGGCTTTACTTCAACTTTTTTTCTTTTTAGAATTTTTTCTTTTTCATCTTCTATATCTTCAATCTCGGAGAATGAAAAATCATAAGTTTTTGTTTGTCTAGACATCAATCTAGTCTTATTCTTTCTAATTTGTCTTTCTAACTTGTCTAATGCCTTATCTACTGCTGCATAGAAATCTTCTTGAGATTCTTCTGATCTCAAAATAAATGATTTTAATGGGATAGTTACTTCTACAATTTGATTATGGTTTTTAACTTTAACTACAACATTTGCACGAACACTAGCTCCATCTTCTAGGTATTTATCTAGTTTACCTATCTTTTCTTCTATATAGCTTTTCATTGTATCTGTTACTTTAAGTTTATCTCCACGAATAACTATTTCCATACTATCACCTCCTATTGTTAGTATAGCACAAGAAAATTGAAAAAACCATCTATTTTGACATAGCTGGTTCTTTTACTAATTTCACATTTAACGCTTGAAAACCTTTACTTGTTTCTACAAGATTAAATTCAACATATTGACCTTCTGATAATGTTTTATATCCTTCAGATTCAATTGCAGAATAATGAACAAAGATATCCTCATTCTCTTTATATTCAATAAATCCATATCCTTTTTCATTATTGAACCATTTTACTTTACCGATCATATAGCACCTCTCCTTCTTAACTCAATTATTTCAACATTTTCTGTTGAGTGTTTACAGTTTAACAAGTCTTCTTTTTTTGGTTCACCTTTTCTTTTAAATGTCAAATTTTGGAATTTTTCTGTTAAATTTACTACAATTTTCGACAAAATTTTTTTTATTTGTTTTGTAATTGCAATTGAAAAAAGTTAATCAATTTTTATTAATTAAAATGTTATTCTAATATTGCGAATAGGAGTGATAGTATGAAATCTTGTTTTATGAATAAATCACTGTCCTTCTTGAAAAAATATAATAATTATACTGATGAAGAAATTGAAAAATTACAGTATGGTTTAGAAGGAATATATTTAACATTAACAAAATTAGTTATTATTCTCTTGCTATCCCTAATATTAAATATCTTTAAAGAAGTAATAATTTTGTTATTCCTATTCAATATCATTAGATATTTTGGGTTTGGTGTACACGCAAGTAAAAGTAGTGATTGTTTGATCACTTCAATAATACTTTTCATTGTTTTGCCATTTGTTTTTCTAAATTTTAATATACCTAGAAATGTCGAATTAATTATGGCATTACTCAGTATTTGTTCTTTTATTATATTTGCTCCTGCAGATACATTTAAAAGACCATTTTATAATAAAAAGAAAAGATTTATCAGAAAAGTTTTAACAATCATAGTAGGAATTATATATTTTATATTAAGTTATTTTATTAAAAACGAAATATTTTCTACTTTACTATTACTCTCAATAGTAATCCAAGGTATCGTAGTCAATCCATTATCTTACATGATATTAAAGCAACCTTATAACAATTATAAAAATGCTGAAAAAATATCGTAATGATATTTTTCAAATAAATAAGAAGGGAGAATGAACAATGAAAAAGAAAATTGCTGCATTCGTAGGAGCTATTGCATTACTTGCAACTGGTGCTGCTAGTATGGGATGTATGATATTTTTTACAGAAGAACCAAAAGCATTAAAATCATTTAATGATTAAAAAAGCAACACTATTTGAACTAGTCAAGTAAAAGTAGACAATAAAAAAC
>CAZYZU010000119.1:0-2008 GCA_964652065.1 uncultured Muribaculaceae bacterium | reverse complement strand
AGTAGTTATAAGATTACTAAAATAGATCCTGTTAAGGCAACAATATCTTTGGATGATTTAGAAACACAAATAGATGTTGGATCAGATTATAAATTACCAAGTACATATGATATTTCTAAAAATGTATCAGGAGGAAATGTTTTATGTACTGCGAATGGAAATGAAGTATCTTCTACTAAAGATTTAGCTATTGGAAAATATCTAATTAAATGTAGAGTAACAACAGGAGCTTCTCTTATAACTGAAGTTGAAAAAAATATTGAGATTATAAATGTCGTTAAAGATAATAATGTAACAGTTGATGAAAGTAAAAAATCTGTAGAAGAAAAAACTACAACTGATGATAGTAACAAAAATAGTATTCCAACAGAAAATCAAAGTACTGAGGCAGTAACAAAAGAAGAAATTGTATCAGAAGGAAGTGAAGAAGATGAGTAAAAAGCAAACAATAAGTAATAAACTATTAATAATTGAAGCAGTTATCTTAGTTTGTGTTGTTGGATTATTAGTAGTTGTAAAGTTAAATCATACAGCCTCATCTACTTCTTCTGATATATTGTTACAAGATCAAGAAGTAAGTGATTTAGAGTTTGTAGATGCATCACTTGAGTCTAATAGATTTAAAGTAGTAGTACATAATTTATTAGAAAGTGATTATAATTTAAAAACAATAGATATTAAATTTCTAGATTCAAATGGAAATGAAGTAATTACTTTAAGTGGATATATTGGTAATAAGATAGATGCTGATGGAATGAAAGAATTAGTTACATCTACAGATGCTGATTTATCTAAGGCAGTTACAATTAAATATATTGTAAATAAATAAAAGATGATTTTCATCTTTTTTTATGAAAAAGACTGTTTATTTGTAAAAAAAATGTTATAATTATGTAGAATAGGGAGGCTAGTATATGGCAAATAGAATTATATTAAATGGAACTTCTTACTTTGGCAGAGGTGGTAGAGAAGAAGTTGCTAATGAAATGAAAAAAAGAGGTTTTAAAAAGGCATTAGTTGTATCTGATAAATCTTTAGTTAATGCTGGAGTTACTAAAATGGTTACTGATGTACTTGATCAAAATCAAATAATATATGATGTATATTCAGAGATTAAACCTAATCCAACAGTTAAAAATGTTCAAGATGGTGTTTTAGCTTGTAAAAATAGTGGGGCTGATGTTTTAATTCCTGTTGGTGGAGGAAGTTCTATTGATACTTCTAAAGCAATTGGAATTATTATGACTAATCCAGAACATTCAGATGTTGTAAGTTTAGATGGTGCAGTTGATACAAAAAATCCATCACTTCCAATTATTGCGTTACCTACAACTGCTGGAACTGCAGCAGAGGTAACAATTAATTATGTTATTACAGATGATGTTAGAAAGAAAAAAATGGTTTGTGTTGATCCACATGATATTCCAATTATTTCAATAATTGATCCAGATTTAATGCAAACAATGCCTAAGTCACTTGCAGCGGCAACTGGAATGGATGCATTAACTCATGCTATGGAAGGTTATACTACTAAAGCTGCTTGGTTAGTACCTGATATGTTTCATATTAATGCAATGTCTTTAATATTTAAGAATTTAGAGAAAGCTGTTAATGAAAAAGATAATTATGCTATTGAGCAAGTTGGATATGGACAATATATTGCTGGAATGGGATTCTCAAATGTAGGTCTTGGAATAGTTCATTCTATGGCACATTCATTGGGAGCTTATTTTGATACTCCTCATGGTCTTGCTAATGCATTATTGTTACCACATGTTTTAAGATTTAATGGTGAAGTATGTCCTGAATTATTTGAAAATATGGGTAAAGCTATAGGTTTAGATATGACTGGCTTAACTGGAATGGATGCTGTTGAAAAAGTAGTTGAAGCTGTTAGAAGTTTAGCTGTTAGTGTTGGAATTCCTCAAACATTAAAAGAAATAGATATTCCAGAAGAAGCATTACCAATGTTAGCTCATCAAGCAATTAATGATGTTTGTACTGGTGG
>CAZYZU010000118.1:0-2067 GCA_964652065.1 uncultured Muribaculaceae bacterium | reverse complement strand
CTTTTGTTTTCAAAAATATTTCTTTTCCAAAGTTTTCTTCTAAATATTTATGATAACTTTCATCTAATAATTTATCTCCAGTTACTATTTCAACTTTTCTTTTAGTTTTATAAAAATTAGGCCAATTTAGTATTTTTCCATTTTCATCATTTTATACAATTGGAATTCCATCATTTTTATTAATTACATCAGTTAATTTTTCTAGTGTTGTTACACTAGTCCTTTGAAACATTTTTCTACCTTTTATGGAAATATTATTTCCTTCACAATCAATAAATTGGTCTAAATCAAAATCATAAATTATCGCTTTTTTCTTTTCCTTTGAAAATTTCATTTCATCAGAAATAAAATCTGGTTTATTTTCAGTTGTAAAGCAATATAACATATTATCCCTCATTTTTCTTTATTAAAGTTTTTGGTGCCTCATTTTGATGTCGTGAATTATAAATATTAGTTCCAGTATTTCTCCACACGTTTCTGTTTTCTGATTTAATTATTTTTTTCCCTTCAATCTTTCTTTTTGTTTTTTTAAAAGTATAATAATTATTATCATAATAGTCTTTTATATGTTTTGAGGCCGTTGGAAGTTTTAATTTTCTTATTGCTCTTGATTCAATTTGTCTAACTCTTTCTCTAGTAATTCTTGTTTGAGTGATTCCCCTTTTGAAAAGTTCATCTGCAGTTGTTTCTAAAGTTCTTTCAATATTATCACATATTCCATATCTTAATTCAATAACTTTTCTATCAATATCTTTTAATTCATTTAAAGCTTTATCCATATCTGCTTTTAAGAATGTATTAATAGCTTTATCTTCTGTAGATTTTTGATTATCATCTGTTAAAAAATCTCCTAGTTCAGAATCATCTTCATCTGATATTCTTCCATTAAGACTAATACAACCATTTGAAAATGTTTCAAAATAATCTATATCATCTTGTGTTATATTAAGATATTTTGCAATCTCATCTCTATTTGGTTCTCTTCCTATTTCCTTTGATAGATTTATAACTCCTCTTTTATATCTTTCTATTTGCTCATAAGCATGAACTGGTATTCTAATTGCTCTTCCTTTATCAGCAATTGCTCTTGCTATTGATTGCTTTATCCACCATGTTGCATATGTTGATAATTTATAGCCCTTATTTGGATCAAATTTTTCTATTGCTTTCATAAGTCCAAGGTTTCCCTCCTGAATTATATCCATAAAATCAAGACCTCTTCCAAGGTATCTTTTAGAAATATTTACAACTAATCTTAAATTTGATTCTGATAATTTCTTTTTTGCTTCTTGATCATCTTCATCTTTATATTTATGAGATAACTCTTGTTCCTCTTCTTTTGTAAGTAATGGATATTTACCTATATCTTGTAAATAAATTTGAACAAGACTAGAATTAAATTGATTATTACTTATTTCATCTATATTTTCTATTTGTTCTTGTTCTTCTTCTATTTCAATATCATTTGACATACAATAAGTTTCTATAAGATTTTTAGTGATATTATTTTTTGATATTTTATTAATCATATTTTGAGTTATTATTTTATCTTTTAAAGTTATCGATAATAAAGCATTAATAACATTATTATTTTCAATTAAATATCCATATACATCTATTGGTACATCATTTAATCTTCCTAAAAATTTACCAACTTTATTCATATTTTCTAAATTTGTTTTCTTATCATTGGTAACTTTTATTTCCTTTTCTATATATCTATCTAAGTATGTATAATCGTTATTTAAAAGTGATTCTTCTATTATTTTATAATAGTATTTTGAAATTCTGTTAATAACTGCATTTTTTTCTTTTACTGTTGATATAGAATTTAGTTGATCTTCAATTTTATTTATTATTTTTGTTAAATCGATTTCCATAAATCCAAAACTTTTTTCTAGTGTTTTCATAATCTCTTCTTTAATATTCATTATATCATCCCCTAAATTTGTCTGGGTATTATTATAACACATTTTCTTTTAAAAGTATAAAAAAAATAACATATAATGCTATTTTTTTAATTGTTTACTTAACTTATTTTTAACAGTATCTAATTCTTTTATTTTT
>CAZYZU010000117.1:0-2094 GCA_964652065.1 uncultured Muribaculaceae bacterium | reverse complement strand
AAGTCCTTTTTATTCAAAATTTATATGTTTGAATAATATTCCAATATTAATTAAACCACAGATACCCACTATAATATAAATAAGATTTGTTAAAAAACTACCCTCTTTAAAAATCAACGCAACAAGGTTTAAATCAAGAATTCCAATTAATCCCCAATTTATTGCGCCTATTATAGTAAATACAAGTGCAATTTTTTCTAATGTTTCCATAAACACTCCTTTCGATAATAGTGTTTACAAAAAACAAAAAATTATTCACAAATTGCTTTTTTTAATTTTTTTATAAAAAATCTAATTATATATATAACAAATTTAAACAAAACAACAATAAAAAATGAAATTACAAAACATATGAAAACAATATTAAATGAACTTATAATTCCAAATGAATCCAACAATATTTGTTTTAATCCAGAAGAAAAAATAAACACCATTACCATCCAATGAACTAAATATATTCCATAAGTCTGTTTAGAAACAAACTTAATAATGGAATTAATATATTTATTAAAAGAAGAAAAATCACTATTTCTAAAAAGTAAAAATAAACTAATAGTACTAAAGAAAACGTTAAATACCTCCGATGTCATAAAATGAGAATCAGTATTGGCTGGATAAAACTTATTTTTATAATAAAATAAAACTGTTTGAATTATTCCCATAATTATATATACAAACAAACATAATATTTTTATCCTTTTTTCTATACTTTGAGTATTATTTTTATAATAAAGATATATATCATACCCTATTAAAACATACATATATTTTATTCTGATTAATTGTGGAAAAGAAACACTGAAATCAGGAATAAATTCACATATGTTTGGAATTAATAATTGTGAAATCAAAGTATATATGATTAAATATTTTCTCACTTTTTTACAATTATTATTATCTTTACAAATTAATTTAAAAATCGGATATAACAACAATAACTGAATATATTCAAAAACAAAAAATAAAAACTGTGTATTTTTACATATATCACTACTAAAATTTAATATACATTTTAAAGTTTTAAAACCATCAAAATTAAATGATTTTAAACATCCAATAAAACTCATTTGATTATATAAAAACAAATCAAATACCTGTGTTAAAATTATAACAATTAAAGCGGGTAAAAAAAGATATAAAGATTTCTTTAAAATATATTTATAACTTTTTTCTTTTCTAAAAAGAAAATATCCAGTAATCATAAAAAAACCAGGAACAGCCATTCTATTTAAAGTCCCAAAAAAAGCAAATAAATAATTAATTCCACTATTAGTATAAACATAACTACTTATAATATGATTACATAATACAAAAACACAACAGATTATTCTAAACAACTCAATATTAATATCTCTATCTTTTAAACTACTCTTCATACATACTCCTTATTTATTATCTTATTAAAATCGTTATTCCCAATTTTATTAAAAAAATCATAATTAACACTATACATTATTCCATTAGTCTTTTTCATTACAATCATTCTCCCAGTTTTCATATGGATCAAAATTATTTTGTTTTTCCCATTCAATATGACAATTTCTAGCACATTTTTCTGCTTCTCAACTATTATTTGATATTGAACTTACTCCTTCAGTAACAATAAAAAAAGATAAATTATACTCCTTAGCTAATTGTTTGACCTTTACACAAAATTATCTTGCCTTTGATATTTTATCAACTTGTATTATAATTTCATACTCATCTCGATAAACTACGTCTTTTGAGTTAATATTAATTATTTCAATTTTATATTATCATTATCAATACAATTAATAATTAATGGGAACGTTTTTTCTACAATTTTTTTATATCCATCACCCTCACCTCATATAAATTTTTATCTTACTGTTGTTTTTAATTATATCAATTTTAATTTTTATTAAACTCGATTTCAACATTCTTTTATAAGACTTATAATATATATATTATTTTAACACAACTCTTATTTATAATTCAAAAAAATTCTTATTTTTTGTTCCTCTCTTTTTTATTGTTTTTTTATTGCTTAAATAACAAAAAAACTAACTATTTCTAGTTAGTAATTTATTACTCTCGAAACTTATTAGTTCGAGTTTCCTATCAATCTGGTGC
>CAZYZU010000116.1:0-2146 GCA_964652065.1 uncultured Muribaculaceae bacterium | reverse complement strand
TATAGTGATTTAGCTAGTAATACTAAAGTAATAAAAAAATATAAAATTATTGTTAAAAAAGAAAAGAAATCTACTACTAAAAATACTAGTGTTGAAGATCCGTTCTTAGTATATATTAGTGGTATTGATACATATGGATCTATATCTAGTGTATCTAGAAGTGATGTTAATATTTTAGCGGCAGTTAATCCTAAAGATGAAAAAATATTACTTGTTTCAATTCCTAGAGATTATTATGTTCAATTATATGGTACAACTGGAAGTAAGGATAAGTTAACTCATGCTGGTATTTATGGTATTGATATGAGTATGAATACTATTAATGATTTATTAGATACAAAGATTGATTATTATGTAAGACTTAATTTCTCAACTCTTACAAAAAGTATTGATTTAGTTGATGGTATTGATGTTTATTCTGATACAACATTTGTTCCTTGGACTAATAAAAATATTACTATTACTGAGGGTGTTAATCATATGAATGGGGAAGAAGCTTTGGCTTTTGCTAGAGAACGTCATGCTTATTCTACAGGTGACAGACACAGAGGTGAAAATCAACAAGCTATAATTGAAGCTATGATTAAAAAAATGACTAGTGGACAATATGTTACTAAATATAAGAAGATTTTATCTTCTCTTGAAGGTACATTTGAAACTAGTATGCCATATGAAGAAATTACAGATTTATTTAAAAATCAAATAGATAAGAAAACTGATTGGAAGATTGAATCTATTAGTTTAGATGGTGTTGGTAGTAGTGAAGCAACTTATAGTATGGGTAGTAGAAGATTATATGTAATGATTCCAAATGAAGTTACAGTTAATAATGCTAAAACAAGTATTAATGAATATTTAGGAGAAGAATAGGGTTATACCTATTTTTTCTGTATAAGGAGGATTTATGATTGATTAAACATATTGAAAAAAATTTTAAAAATAGATTTTATATTTAAAAAAATCATGTTATAATGTACTTATAATAGGAGGGGTATTATGAAAGTAAAGGATTTATTTAAGAAAACACAAATATTTACAATGTGTTTATCAATAATGTGTTTTTTAATAGGAATATTATTATTTTTTAAAACATTAGTTACAATCTCTTTTTTATCAATACTTTTTGGAATAATTTTAATATTAGTAGGAATTTCTATGATTTATAGATATTTTGAAGATGGAGTAATAAGACTATTTTATGGATATAGTTTACTTTATTCAGTATTAAGTATAATGATGGGGTTGATTATATTATTTAATCAAGAATCTGTTATTTATTTAATTTCTATTTTTGCGGCAATTACATTATTAATTGAATTTATTAGTAAAGTTCAAACAAGTGTTATTTTAAGAAAGATAAAAATAGATAATTGGAAATATGAGGCAGTACTCTCATTATTATTCTTTGCAATGGCAGTTATGATTATAATTAATCCAGTTAGTAGTATTCTTTCTTTGTCTAAAGTAGTTGGATCTATATTGATTGTGTTTTCTATAATAAATATTGTTGATATGTTTGTTTTAAAAACTAGAATTAAAAATGTAAAAAAATCATTAAAAGAAGTTTTTGTTTTTGAAGAAAAGTAGATTAAATTCTACTTTTTTCTTGCAATTTATTAAAAAAGTGTTATAGTATAACCAAAATGAGGTGATAGTATGGTTTCATTAAAAGATAACAGAGTTGTAATATTAGAAGAAAATGGTCATTGGGTTTCATATCCTAGTCAAGTTGGTTTTATGCATAGAGATTGTATTGAAGATTTTGCTGATAAAAAAGGTCTTCGTTATAGTGATGTTGATACAGTTGTAAAACAAACTAAATCTGCTATATTTGAGATACTAAATGAAAGTACTGTAGTTGGTTTTATTCCTGATAGTATTTCAGATGATCAATTATATCAACTAGATGCCTTTGCTTTATTGGGGTTAGATGATGTTAAATATATGGAGATAAAAAAGCTTGATAAAAATAAAACTGAATTTATTTTAGATTCTGATGTTGCTGATAGATTTTCAACAGAAGTTATTCAGTCATATTATAATAAACATGATGATTTAGTTAAATAGGATATAAGAAGATGTAATTGACATCGAGACTGCTGAAAAAGTAGTCAATATAAAAACTGATAATTAGAATTGCTTCTTT
>CAZYZU010000115.1:0-2185 GCA_964652065.1 uncultured Muribaculaceae bacterium | reverse complement strand
TCCAATGAAATTATTATACAATATAATTATAAATTAGAAAAGATATTATTAAAATAACTTTATTTTATAAAGTTTTTATGATAAAATTGTAATACTTAAAGAGGTGTTATTATGGCAGTAGGAATAATTGCTGAATATAATCCATTTCATAATGGTCATATGTATCATTTAGAAAAAACAAAAGAAATGTTTAAAGATGAAGAAATAGTTCTAGTAATGTCTTCTTCATTTACTCAAAGAGGAGAAGCATCAATTATTGATAAATGGAAAAAAACAGAAATCGCTTTAAAAGCTGGAATAGATTTAGTAATAGAACTTCCCTATACTTTATCTACTGAAAGTGCAGATTACTTTAGTTATGGCGCAATTACATTACTAGAAAATTTAAAAGTAGATAAATTTGTCTTTGGAAGTGAAACAAATGATATAAATCTATTTGAAAATATTGTTGATACAGAGCTTAATAACAAAGAGTTTGATCCATTAACTAAGATGTATATGAAACTAGGAGAAAACTACCCTACAGCCCTATCTAAGGCTCTTCTAGACCTTACTGGTAAGAGTATGAATCTACCAAATGATTTACTTGGTATAAGTTATGTAAAAGTAATAAAACAAAATAATTATAAAATTAAACCAATATGTATAAAAAGAACAAATGATTATAATAGTAAAGATTTAACAGGAAAAATATCTAGCGCAACAAGTATTAGAGAAGCAATTAATAATAATCAAAACGTTGAAGAAATGATTCCAAGTTTTGTAAAAGAATATTTAAATGAAACTCATAAACAAGAAGATTACTTTAAGTTTTTAAAATACAAAATCATGTTAGAAAAAGATCTAAGTATTTATCAAACTGTTGATGAAGGCCTAGGAGATAAAATAAAAAATGAAATAATAAAAGCTACAAGCTATAATGACCTAATTAGTAGAGTAAAATCAAAAAGATATACTTATACTAAAATAAGTAGAATTCTAAATCATATTTTATGTGGATTTACTAAAGAAATAGCAAAAGAAACTAAGAACATAGAATATATTAGAGTTTTAGGTTTTAATGATAAAGGACAAAACTATTTAAATAAAATTAAAAAAGATGTAGTTCTTCCTATTATTAGTAACTTTTCTAAAAACAAAAGTAAGATGATAGAAATGGAATTTATGGCAACATGTTGCTACGCATCTGTTTTAGATGAAGAAAAGAAAAAAGAATTAATCCAAAAAGAATATATATATCACCCAAAGTATAAGGAGAAATTAAATAATGAAGAAAACTAAAAACGAAGGACAATTAATTGTAATATCTGGACCTAGTGGATGTGGAAAAGATACAGTAGTAAAAGAAGTATTAAAAAGAAATAAATCAGCTTGGTTATCAGTATCTTGTACTAGTAGAAAACCAAGACCAGGGGAAATTAATGGAAAAGATTATTATTTTTTAACAAATGAAGAATTCGAAAAAAAAATAGAAGAAGGAAATTTCTTAGAATATGCTAAATATACAGATAATTATTATGGTACTCCAAGAGATGTTATTAAAGAAAAACTAGATCAAGGTATTGACGTTATCTTAGTAATTGAAATTCAAGGAGCATTAAAAATAAAAGAAATGTTAAAAGAAACAGTATTTATATTTATATTACCTCCTTCTATGAGAGAATTAAAAAGAAGACTTGAAGGAAGAAATACCGAAACAAAAGAAAAAATAACTAAAAGATTTAGAACTGCATATAAAGAATTAAATGAAGTTACAAAATATAATTATGTTGTTATAAACGATGAAGTAATTAATGCTGCAAACAAAGTAAATGCAATTCTCCTATCAGAGAAATGCAGAGTTGATCGTATTGAAGAAACATACTTAAATTCACTTGAAGAAGAAGTACATGAAATACTTCTAGAAGATAAAAAAATTATTAATAATGAAATAGATATTTAATATTAAATATCTGTTTTTTTTACAAAAAAAGAAATCCTTAATTAGATTTCTTCAATTTTCATTAAATTAGTTGGTTTATGTTCATTATTAGGAAAGCTACCTGTTGTAACAATAATATCTTTCTTTTCTAAATCCATAAATTCTTTAGCTTTTTCTACACTCTTAACTAAAACTTCATCAGTTGTAGCACATACATCTAAATCCATTGGATATACTCCCCAGTTAAGTGCAAGACGTCTTCCA
>CAZYZU010000114.1:0-2253 GCA_964652065.1 uncultured Muribaculaceae bacterium | reverse complement strand
ATGTATGAAAATTAAATGTTTTATGTTATAATGTGTGTTGTAATTTGCAAGGAGTATTGTATAATGATAAAAAAAGGAAAAGTATCAATAAATGATGAAAAATACAATGTAAATATAGATTATAATGAATTAAATGAATATAGATATCAAGAAGATGAAAATACTAAAGTAATCTATAATAAAAAGACTAATACATTAATTAGAAATAGTAATGATTTATATATGAAATATACTTTTGATTTATCTAAAAAAACACCTGGTAAAATTTTAATAAAAGAATTAAATCAAGAAGTAAAAGTAATGATAAAAACAACAAAACTTATAGAAGAAGATAATAATATAGAAATAAAGTATCAAGTAGAAGATGATTATTTTACATATAAGATAGAGATGGAGTGATAATATGAGTATTATTAAAAAATTAGAAAGTGATATTTATAATGAAATAAAAGGTTTAGGCTATGAAATAGATAATTTTATACTACAACCATCTAATAGACCTGATCTAGGAGATTATCAAGTTAATGATTGTATGAATCTTGCTAAAAAGTATCATAAAAATCCTCGTATGATTGCTGAAGAAGTAGTTGAAGTCTTAAAAAAAGATTCTAGATTAACAAATATAAATATTGCAGGACCAGGATTTATAAATGTAAGCTTAACAAATGAATTTTTAATAGATTTCCTTAATAAAATTAATGAAGATGTATATGAAAATATAGATAAATTATCTCCTAAGAAAATAATATTAGATTACGGTGGAGCAAACGTTTCAAAAGCTTTACATGTAGGACATTTAAGAAGTGCAAATATAGGTGAGGCATTAAAACGTTTAGCGAGATTATTAGGACAAGAAGTAATAAGTGATGCTCATTTAGGAGATTATGGAAGACCTTTAGGATTAGTTATTTTAGAGATTAAGAAAATGTATCCAGATCTACCATATTTTGATGAAAATTATAAAGGAGATTATCAAGAAATAAATCTTCCAATTACAAATAGTGATTTAGAACAAATTTATCCAAAAGCAAGTATAAAAGCTAAAGAAGATGAATCATATTTAGAAGAAGCTAGAGAAATAACAACAAAACTTCAAAATAATGAAAGAGGATATTATGATCTTTGGCAAAAAATAATAGAAATATCAAAAGAAGAGATTAAAAAAGTATATGATGAAATAAATGTTTTCTATGATTTATGGGAAGGTGAAAGTGATGCAGCCCCATTTGTACCAGAGTTATTAGAAATATTCAATAATAAAAATTTAGTAGAAAAGAGTAACGGAGCAGATATCATTAACGTAAAATATGAAGATGAAACATCCCCTATGCCTCCACTTTTACTAGTTAAAACAAATGGTTCTATTTCTTATGAAACAACAGATTTGGCAACAATTTTAGAAAGACGTAAGAAATTTGATCCAGACGAAATATGGTATTGTGCTGATGGAAGACAAGAACTTCATTTTGAACAAGTTTTCAGGGCAGCTCGTCTTGCTAAATTAGTAAGTGATGATGTAAATCTTGAATATATTGGTTTTGGTACTATGAATGGAAAAGATGGTAAGCCATTTAAAACTAGAGATGGTGGCGTTATGTCTTTAAACAGTTTAATTGAACTTGTCAAAGAAGAAACAAGAAAGCGTATAAATCATGATATAGTGAGGCAAGATAAAGTTGAAGAAACAGTAGAAAAAATTGCAGTATCTGCCTTAAAATATGCTGATTTCTTACCATTCCGTACAACAGATTATATTTTTGATCCATCAAAATTTTCTGATGTAGAAGGAAAGACCGGACCTTATCTTTTATATTCAACAATTAGAATGAAATCACTTTTAGAAAAAGGGTGTGAATATAAACAAGATAAATACATAAAAATTAATAATGATATAGATAAAGATATTGTTCTAACTTTATTAAAACTACCAACAGTTCTAACAAAAGCTTTTGAATTAAGATCATTAAATGATATCGCTGAATATCTATATACATTAACAAGTAAATATAATAAATTTTATGCAGAAAATAAAGTATTACTAGAAAAAGATCAACAATTACAAGAATCATGGTTAGTTTTAACAAATGTAGTATATAAAATAAATTTATTATTACTTGAAACATTAGGATTAAGAGTCCCAGAAAAAATGTAAGAAAAACTATTGTAATTAAATTTAATATATGGTATAAGTTTATTTGAATTTAATTAATATCAATTTTATATGTAGCTGCATATAATGAGTTGACTGAGGAG
>CAZYZU010000113.1:0-2499 GCA_964652065.1 uncultured Muribaculaceae bacterium | reverse complement strand
TACATCTAAGTGTAATTCACCCATACCAGCGATAACAGTTTGACCTGTTTCGTGATCCGTATGAACTCTAAATGTAGGATCTTCTTCAGCAAGTTTTTGTAATGCTAAAGCCATTTTATCTTGATCAGCTTTTGATTTTGGTTCAACAGCTAATTGGATAACTGGTTCTGGTACTATTAAACTTTCAAGAATAACTGGTTTCTTTTCATCACAAAGAGTATCTCCTGTAGTAGTGTTCTTAAGACCAACTGCTGCAGCAATATCTCCAGTATATACATCAGTAATCTCCTTACGGTGATTAGCATGCATTTGTAAAATACGACCAATTCTTTCTTTTGTATCTTTTGTAGAGTTTAAGATATATGAACCACTTGATAAGTGTCCAGAATAAACTCTAAAGAATGTTAAACGTCCAACAAATGGATCTGTCATAACCTTAAATGCTAAAGCACTAAATGGTTCTTCATCTTTTGGATGTCTTTCACATTCATTTCCATTTGCATCTGTTACTTTAATTGATGGAATATCTAATGGACTTGGTAAATAATCAATAACAGCATCAAGTAATAATTTAATACCCATATTACCTAAAGCAGTACCACACATAACTGGGAAAAATTCTGCTTTTAGAACTCCAGAACGTATTGCACCTTTAATCATTTCATTAGTTACTTCTCCACCATCAAGATAAGTCATCATCATATCGTCATCAAATTCAGCAACTGCTTCAATTAATTCAGCTCTTTTTTCTTCAGCGATATCTTTTAAATCTGCAGGAATTTCTATTTCTTTAGCTTCTTCGTTTTGTCCACCATCAAATTGATAAGCTTTCATCTCAACTAAATCAATAACTCCATTAAATTCACTTTCAGCACCGATTGGCCATTCGATTGGTTTAGCATTAACTCCTAAACGTTCATTGATAGTTTTTAAACTATATTCAAAGTTTGCTCCCATTTTATCCATCTTATTTGCGAATATAATACGAGGAACTTTAAATTCAGATGCTTGTCTCCAAACTGTTTCAGTTTGAGGTTCAACACCAGCTTGAGCATCAATTAATGCTACAGATCCATCTAATACACGTAAACTACGACTAACTTCAATAGTAAAATCTACGTGACCAGGTGTATCTATAATATTATAATGATAACCCTTCCAATGAGCTGTTGTTGCTGCAGAAGTGATAGTAATACCACGTTCTTGTTCTTGTGCCATCCAGTCCATTTGAGACTCACCATCATGAGTTTCTCCAATTTTATGAGTAACACCAGTATGGAATAATATACGTTCTGTACAAGTAGTTTTACCTGCATCGATATGCGCCATAATTCCAATGTTTCTAGTTTTGTCTAAAGACGTATCTCTTGCCATAATATTACTCCCTTTCTACCATCTATAATGAGCGAAAGCCTTATTAGCTTCTGCCATTCTATGAGTATCTTCTCGTTTCTTAACTGCTGCACCAGTTCCATTAGATGCATCAACTATTTCGTTGGCTAAATTATCAGCCATTCCTTTACCACCACGTTCACGAGAATACTTAACTAGCCATCTAAGTGCTAGAGCTTGACTTCTTGCTGGTGATACTTCTATAGGTACTTGATAGTTTGATCCACCTACACGGCGAGATTTAACTTCAAGTGCTGGTTTAATATTTTCCATTGCTTGAAGAAATACTTCAAGTGGATCATTACCAGTTTTATTTTTTATTTGATCAAATGCTTCATATAGTATAGTTTGAGCTGTTCCCTTTTTACCATCAAGCATAATAGTATTAACTAATTTAGTTACAACTTTTGACTTGTATATAGGATCTGGTAAAACATCTCTCTTAACTGCACGTCTCTTACGCATTTAAATTCCTCCCTTCATTTTTTTAGTTTTTAGGTCTTTTAGCACCATATTTACTACGTCCTTGTTTACGATCTTTAACACCAGCAGTATCTAATGTACCACGAATTACATGATAACGTACTCCGATTAAATCCTTAACACATCCGCCACGAATTAATACAACACTATGTTCTTGTAAATTATGTCCGATTCCAGGAATATAAGTATCTACTTCTTTTCCATTAGATAAACGAACACGAGCATACTTACGTAAAGCTGAGTTTGGTTTCTTAGGTGTTTTAGTACCAACACGAGTACAAACCCCACGTTTTTGTGGTGCATTGTTATCTGTTGTTTTTCTTCTAATTGTATTTACACCAATACCAAGTACAGGTGCCTTACTTTTTCTAACTTTCTTTCCACGTTTATTATGAACTAATTGATTGATTGTAGGCATATAATATATATCTCCTTTCTTTACACATATCCAGGTGTATCATTTTACCCTTTAAATAAAACTTTGCCAAAATGCAAAGTAAATTTAATCAGCAGAACTAATATACCATTATATTATGTTATTGTCAATAATTTTATACATAAAAAAGAAAAATTATAAATGGAAATATTAAGTGTCCGCACATTTCATTACCTAAAATGTAAGTT
>CAZYZU010000112.1:0-2561 GCA_964652065.1 uncultured Muribaculaceae bacterium | reverse complement strand
TAAGTAAAGAAAATTAAGTAATTAGTTTTCTTTTTTTTTGTTTTTCATATAATTAATTGAGGTGATAATATAACAACTTATACTGTTGTTGCTGGTGATACCTTATATGGTATTGCTAAACAATTTGGAACTACTGTTAATGAAATAAAAAGACTTAATAATATAGGTAATAATAATACTATTTCTGTTGGGCAAGTATTACAAATTAAAGAAGATACTTTTCCTTTAACATATACTGTTGTTTTAGGTGACAGTCTATATTCTATAGCAAAAAGATTTAATACAACTGTTGCTGATTTGTTAAAGATAAATAATTTAAATATTAATAGTATTTTAAAAGTAGGTCAAGTATTAAAATTAAGTAGTTCTTCGGATGATGAAATGGAAATAGTTATTGTTCCTATTTATGAAGATTATACTGTAAAAAAAGGAGATAGCTTATATTCCATTGCAACTAAATATGGGGTTAGTGTTAATGAAATAAAATCAGCTAATAATTTGTCTAGTAATTTATTAAATATTGGTCAAGTATTAAAAATAAAAGTTGGGGAAGAAACTCTTGGAATATTGGAATGTTTTGGAGAAGGGTATGATGACATAGGTAAAAATTATGTTACATATACTGTTAAGAAGGGTGATAATTTGTATTCAATTGCGAAAAAATATAATACATCTGTTGATAATATTATTAGATTAAATAATCTTACTTCGACTAGTCTTAGTATTGGTCAAGTATTAAAGATAAAGGAGGTTAGTTAATGGATGGAAATTTTATAACACTTGATGAGTTTAAGAAGATGCCAGAATATCAAACTTTTATTAAAGATAATCCTTCAACAGGAACATTAAAAGTTCAAGCTTTTACTACTGATCAGGCTATTCCTATACCAAATACTCAAGTGTTTATTACTAAGGATATAGGTGGTATTAATGTGTTGTTTTTTGAAGGTATTACTAATATGAGTGGTATTATTGATAATATTGTTTTGCCTGCTCCTAGTGGGGAATATGATGTAGAAAAATATGAGGTACCTAAATATACGACATATGATATTATTGTATCTAATGCTTTATATAAAGCTTTAAAACAATATCAAATAGCAATGTTTGGTGATGTTAAGGTTTTACAATATATTAAGATGACTCCAAATGGAGATAATAGATATGGCGACTAATGTACGAGTACCTACTATTCCTACTGAAATAATTGTTCATTTAGGAGGAGCTGATGAGAATGCTTCAAATATAAGGGTTCCATTTCAAGAATATATTAAAAATGTGGCTTCAAGTGAATTATATGCTAATTGGCCAACTGATGCATTAAAGGCTAATATTTTAGCGATTATTTCATTTGCTCTTAATAGAGTTTATAATGAATGGTACCGAAGCAGAGGATATGATTTTGATATAACATCTTCTCCAAGATATGATCAAACTTTTATAGAGGATAGATCATTTTATGAGTCTATTGTTAAAATAGTTGATGATATTTTTAATGATTATATTGTAAAGGGCGAACAAATACAACCACTTTTTGCTCAATATTGTGATGGTAAAAATACAACATGTAATGGTCTTTCACAATGGGGAAGTGTAGAACTTGCTAAAGAAGGACGGTCACCTGAGGAAATACTCAAATATTATTATGGTAATAATATAGGGCTTGTTTTTAATGCACCACTTGCTGCTAATATAGAAAGTTATCCAGGGTTTCCTTTACAAGTTGGTTCTGCAGGAGACTTTGTAATAACAATTAAAAGACAACTTAATAGAATTAGAAATAATTATCCAGCTATTCCATTAAATGATGATACAGAGTTTTTTACAATTGAAACTGAAAATAGTGTTAGAAAGTTTCAAGAAATATTTAATCTTGATGTTACAGGAATTGTTGATAAAGCAACTTGGTATAAAATAAAATATATTTATAATAGTGTTAAAAAAATATCTAATTTATTTTCTGAAGGAATAAGTGCAGAAGAAGCAACAATGTTATATGGTAATGAATTAGAATATTTAGATACTGGACCTTACATTAGAGTCTTACATTATTTATTAGATACAATTGCTTTTTTTGATCAAGATATTCCTCTTTTAAAAACAGGAACAGTATATGATAATAATACTGTTACAATGGTGGAAGCTTTTCAAAAAAAATATGGATTACCTGTTACTGGCAAAGTTAATAGAGAAACTTGGGCAGAATTAAAAAATGTATATAATGAAATAATTAATTCTATACCTGATGAATACTTGGAATATGTTGATGAATTTTATCCAGGAAGATTTTTATCTAATGGTGTAACTGGAGATGATGTAAAAAGACTTCAAACATTCTTATATCGTATTTGTAAAAACAAAGGTGGAATTGCTGGTGTTAGGGTAACTGGTACTTATGATGATTTAACTGAAAGTTCAGTTAGACAATTACAAAATATTTTTGGACTTCCAGTAAATGGTGTAGTTGGACCTGTTACTTGGTATGAAATTGTGGAATATTCTAAAAATCGTAAATTTTTAGACTAAATTCCGTTTTATGAAGAATTATTGTAAATGCTAGA
>CAZYZU010000111.1:825-2564 GCA_964652065.1 uncultured Muribaculaceae bacterium | reverse complement strand
TTCATAAAACCTCGCCATCCAAACTATAAAAATAATCTTAATAAACTCACTAGGTTGAAAACTAAATGGCCCAAAATCAAACCAACTTATCGCATTGTTAGTAGCTTTACCATAAATAAGTAACACTACCAAACTTCCAGTTATACCAAGTAACAAAATCCATGAAAACATTCCATATGCTTTTGTATTAAACCGTATCATAATAAAAAATATAACAAGACCAATAAATAAAAATATACCTTGTTTTATAAAGTAATTGTATGGGCTAACAGCATGAGACATATAAGCAGTAACATTAGATGAGGAAAAAACCATAATAAGACCAATAATAAACAAAATAAGTGTTGCAAATAACAATGGTTTATCTAAATATCGTAATACTTTTTTATTTGTTTTTTTCTTTGTCATACTAACCATACCTTTCTTATCTTATAATAACATAATTTAATGTAAATTTACATAAAAACTTTTCTAGGTAAGTTTAATTAACATAATTTAACATTTAACATAACCTATAATAGATTAAGTAAAAAGGAGGCATTGTCTATGTATTACTATGGTGGTGGATCATCTTGTTGTGGTCAAAACTCATACCCACAAATGGGATATTATCCAACTTCATGTTGTGGAAACAATAATAACAACAGTTCTATTTACGCAATTATTTTAGTATTATTCATTTTATTAGTTATAGTGATCGGAACACGTTGGGCAAATTAAGAAAAAGACTTTTCTTTTTCTTTTTTTTTTAGTATAATATAACTGCGTTGGGGTGATGTTATGATAAAAATGAAAGATATTATAGATGAAAACGATAAAAGATTAAGAACAATTAGTAAAGAAGTAGTCCTTCCTCTTACTAAAGAAGATAAAAAACATATTGCAGATATGCTTGAATATTTAACAAATAGTCAAATTGAAGAATTATCAGAAAAATATGATTTAAGACCAGGAATGGGTTTATCTGCAATTCAACTAGGTATTGCTAAAAGATACTTTGTTGTAGTAGATGAATATGAAGAAGGTAAATTTGATAATTATGTTATTATTAATCCAAAAATAATAAGTAACTCTATGGAAAAAATATATGTTGATATGGGTGAAGGTTGCCTAAGTGTAAATCGTGAAGTTGAAGGAATTATTCCAAGATACGCAAGAGTTACAGTTGAAGGCTTTGATGAAAACGGAAATAAAATCAGAGTAAGAGCAAGAGAAGAACTTGCAATTGCCTTTCAACATGAAATGGACCATTTAAATGGAATCTTATTTTATGATCATATTGATAAAAAAGATCCATTTAAAGATAAAGATAAATATAGATCAATCTAAATATAAAGAATAAAAAGATTTTGCAATTAAACAAAATCTTTTTTATGTCACATAATAAATTAAAAGGATAAAATCATTTTATCTTTTTTCATATAAATACTTATTAAAAATCAAGGTTTTCTACAAGAAGTATATAAAGATCCAGGCTCATATTTTTTTCCATTAATAGTTTGAAAATTACTACAATTACTAATACCATCATCATCACCTTTGAGTCCTTTATAATCAATTAATTCTATTCCTGTAGTAACATCTCTGCATCCACAAATAAGTCCATTTGGATCTAATTGAGTTTTCACTTCATTACCAGCAGCATCCTTACAATAAGCATAAGTATTTTTTGTACCAGAAGCTAAATATTTATACTTAAGTGTTGCTTTTTTATTTTCATACTTTGGATAACCCTTACT
>CAZYZU010000111.1:0-815 GCA_964652065.1 uncultured Muribaculaceae bacterium | reverse complement strand
TCTTTCCTCACTACCTTCATCATTTTTATATTCACCATTACGAACTAAGTCAGCAGCAAATTCAACTATGTCAGTCATTGTATCTTTGCAATAAATAGTTCTAGGCATTGAATTGTGCCCATTTTTCTGAGAAAATCCATTATTTGAAGAATCTTTTGTAATTACAGGAGCG
Organism: uncultured Muribaculaceae bacterium; assembly: GCA_964652065.1. GTDB lineage: Bacteria > Bacillota_I > Bacilli_A > RF39 > UBA660 > UMGS995. Next base: position 643 of record CAZYZU010000111.1, on the reverse strand, counting down.
GTTGTATCTATTGTATACTTTTCAGTATAACAATCAAGAGTACTAACACCATTTGTAACTCTCACAATTCCTTGTCTAACACCCTCTCCTGATATAGTTTTAGTTGTTTTTGAAATATCATTTGAAGAATGGTTAGTAAATATACCATCATTTGTATTAGTTAACCAATTGTATTTTGTAGCACCTGTATTTGCAAAATTAAAATTAAATTCTACAGAATTATTAGTAACAGATGAACTAGATGAAGTAATTGTTGGACAAGTTAAATTTCCTACACCAACATTAACACCAGTACAATATCCTACATTACCAGCTCCATCAGTAACTTGCTGATCACCACCATAATATCCTGATGTTGTAACAATAAATTCACTTGGAACAGTTGCCAAACCACTTCCCCCAGAATCACTAGTAGCAAATTTAACTGTCGCTGATGATTTATCAGCTGAAAGATCATAATAAGCAGTACAAGTTGGCTCAGTTAAATCAATTCCAAATGTTTTTGAAGAACATTTATTAGTATTTCCTTTATTATCACTTACAATTAATGCTTCATTATTATATAGTCCCTCATCATAAAAAGTTTTACTAACAACCTCTTGAAAACAACCAGAACTATTTGCTCCCTCATCTTTACAGTTTC
>CAZYZU010000110.1:0-2668 GCA_964652065.1 uncultured Muribaculaceae bacterium | reverse complement strand
GAAGAAATTAACAAATATATTAAAAAATTACGTAAAAAACCTAAACTCAAATAAGTTAAATGTTTATATTTCTTTATATTTTTGTTATAATTAATAAGACACATATTTTACCTCCAATGTTTAGTTTGCACTTACATTGTATCATAGGTAATTCTATGTGTCTTTTTTATGTCCTTTTTTGGACACTTACTTTTTCAATTTATACAATAAAAAAACTATTTCTAGTTATTAATTTATAAAAATGGTGCCGATTAAAAGATTTGAACTTTTGACCTACGCATTACGAATGCGTTGCTCTACCAACTGAGCTAAATCGGCGAAAAGGAAATTATCTTTTTCCTTTATTACTATTATAATACATTTGCTTTTGTTTTTGTCTTATTTTTTCTTTACTATTTTCTTTCTTTAAAATATTATTATTTTCATTCAATTTTTCTTTAATTGTAAAATCAATAGACTTCTTTTCTTTATTTGAATCAATTAATTTTAAAGATAATTTATCTCCTAAATAATAATCATCTCCACCATCAAGAGAAATAAGCGATTTAGTATTCTCATTATAAAAATATTTTCCTTCATAGTTTCTTGGTCTAACTCTACCCTCGATCATATTATCTAATTGTACATAAATAGAATTAGAATCCATATCAATTATTGTTCCTTCAAAAACATCACCTTTAAATTGTTGCATATATTCAGCACATTTCATTAAAAGGACTTCTCTTTCAGTTTGATCAGCAATTCTCTCTTTTTTAGAAAAGTTTTCTGATAACTCAGGCAATTTATGAATCCACTTACTTATTAATGAATCTTTTTCTTTGTCAGTTGGATTATTATAAACAAAATCAGATAAAATCCTGTTTTGAATTAAATCAGGCCCTCTTCTCATTGGAGATGTAAAATGACAATAATATTTTTTAGCAAGTCCGCTATGTCCATACTCTGTTGAAGAATATTTAGCTCTTTTTAAACTTTTTAAAAATTGAAGTTGTAACATCTCATTATTATCAATTTTATCAATAAATTTAGATATTTTTTGAACACTCTTACAATCTGTATCTAATTCACCACTATATCTATTACCAGTAATTTCTAACAATTTAATAAATTGTGTTAATTTTTCTAAATCAGGCTCTTCATGTACACGATTCATAGTTGGTAATAATTTCTTAGTCAAATGCTTACAAATTGTTTCGTTAGCAACAAGCATAAATTCTTCTATTAATTTTTCTCCAGTATCTTGAACTCTCTTATCAATTTTTATTGGTTTACCATTTTCATCAAGTACAATTTTTAATTCTGGTCTATTAATTTCTAATGCACCAAAATCATTTCTTCTAGCATTTAAAATTTTAGCTAATAAATTCATTTTTTTTAATGTATCCGCATGACTCTCATAATCACTAGCTACTACATTATTATTTAAGATATCATTTACCTTATCATAAGTCATTTGAATATTTGATTTTATAACACTTCTATTTAACGAATAATTAACAACTTTACCTTGTTTATCAATTTCCATAACACAACTTTGAGCAAGTCTATCTACTCCTGGGTTAAGGGAACATATACCATTTGATAATTTATGGGGAAACATTGGTATAACCCGATTAGCAAGATAAGCACTTGTTCCTCTTCTACAAGCTTCATCATCAAGTATAGAATCCTCTAAAACGTAATATGCAGGGTCAGCAATATGAACACCTAATTGATAATTACCATTAGAAAGTATTTTTAAAGATATTGCATCATCTATATCTTTAGTATCATCACCATCTATTGTAAATATTTCCTCTTTAGTTAAATCAATTCTTCCAATTTTATCAATATCTTCTACTTTATTTGGGATTTTGTTTACTTGATCAATTGCTTCATCACTAAAATCAACCTCTATTCCATTTTTATAAGCTTCCATCATAATATCTATTTCAGGATCATCTTTATGTCCAATTTTTTTCTTTATAGTTGCTAAATAAAAATTATTACTAATCATATCACCTAAATCAACAGAAACTTTTTCACCAACTACAACATCAACATCATTACCAAGAGATATAATCAAATTTTTCTTTTTTGACTCTTCTGGTTTTACAAAGTATGAATTACCTTCTTTATATACTTCACCAACTAAACGATTAAATTTTCTATTAATAACTTTAACAATTTTAGAATCTTTTTTAACCTTATTATCATTTGAAATAATATCTATTAAAACTTCATCACCATCTATTGCTGTTAAAATATCATTTTCATTAATTTTATGTGTAGTTTCATAATATTGTTCATTACCATTTTTATCAACATAAAAATGATCAACATAAACCATTCCACCATGTGATGTTTTAGAAAATCTACCTTTTCTAAAAGTTGTTTTATTTATATTAATGTATTTACCAGCAGATGTCTCAATAATTGAATAATCATCTATTTTTTTATTAATAATCATTTTAATTAAATCTTTCTCGTTTTTATCAGTAATTTCAAACTTTTTAAATATTTTTTCTATTGTTTGTGGCTTCTTAATTTTTTTAAAAATTAAATCCACCTTTTCTTCTAATTCTATTAAATCTGTAACCATAAATCCCCCAACCTTTCGCTACAAATTAATTGTATCAAAAAAAAAAGACTTTTGCATTAAAAAGTCCTTTTTATTCAAAATTTATAT
>CAZYZU010000109.1:0-2670 GCA_964652065.1 uncultured Muribaculaceae bacterium | reverse complement strand
TAAACAAAATAAAAAAGATAAATCAGCTATTTTTGTTAGAAAAATGTTAAAAATTTTTCATATAAAAGTAACTAAGAAAACAGAAGAATTATTTATACAGATTTTTAAGTTTGCAATAGTAGGAGGGATAGCTACTGTAATAGATTTTGGATGTATTTTTATACTTAGAGAATTTATTCATTTACCAGTTTTGGTAGCTAATACATTATCATTTTGTATTTCTACTATTTATAATTATATCGCTAGTGTTAAATGGGTATTTAAAGTTAATGAAGAAAAAGATTCTAAAAAAACATTTATTACATTCATAATATTTAGTGTTATAGGATTAATATTAAATGATTTAATTATGTGGTTTACTACTGATATGTTTAATATATATTATATGTTAGGTAAAATTATTGCTACATGTTTTGTAATGGTATTTAACTTTATAACAAGAAAATTATTTTTAGAATAACTTTAAGTTATTCTTTTTTGATTGAAAATAAAAAAATTGTATAGTATATTATAATAGAGGTGTAGAATATGGAAGAGGTTGAAATAAGAGAAAAAAAGAGAGGCCATGGTTTTGCTATATTTTTGTTATGTATTGCATTTTTACTTATAGGTGCAGGCCTAATGTATTACTATTTAACTGTTTATTCTAATAATACAAAAAATCAAGAAAATACTACTGAATCTGTTGATAATAAAGATATGGAATCATTAAATGTAAATGGTAGTTTAGTTCAAGAACTTATTAAAAGATTAGATAATCATGGATTTTTATGTGGAGTAAACGCAGAACTATATAAAAATAGTAAAACTACAGTAGATAATTTAGATGAGAATTACATGAAAATATTAGTTGCTCAAGAAGCAAATGGAAAAAATATTTCTGGTAATATAACTTTTTCTAAAGAAGATTTTGAAAATGCAACTAAAAATATATTTGGAGAAACTATTGTATTAACAAATACAGATATAAATAGTTGTCCTGGTATAAAATATGATGTTGATAATCAAAAATATATTATGGGTGATGCTAATTGTGGTAGTACTTGTGGACCCGTTACTAATGTAAGATATATAGTAAATGCAGAAAAAAACTCTGAAAATTTATATATTACTGTTGCGGTTGCTTCTATTAATAGTCAGAGTTTAAAAGTATCTAATATAAATGATCCTGATTCTGTTATTGAAGGAATAGATGGCAATACATTTGATATAGAAAAAGATTATCAAAAAGTTAATAATTATAAATATACATTTGATTATGATGTGGCAAATAATAATTATGTATTTAATAGTATAGAACTTGTGAAAAATGAGAATTAGAAAAATATCTAATTCTTTTTTATTCAATAAATTAACTTGTTTTTTTCTATTAATAATTTATAATAATAATAGGAGTTAATTATGAAAAAGAAAATATTTTTTACAATATGTTTTTTGTTATTTTTAGTTATATTATTTTTAAGTCCAATATGTGGTGATGATTGGAGTAATTATTTAATTGGTATAAAAGGATTAAAACATATTATTGGTGTTAGTATTGGAATGTATTTTGATTGGGAAGGAAGATTTGTAAGTAGAATTTTAATTAATCTTTTGACTTGTAATAAAATTGCTTGGAATATTATAAATAGTTTAGTAATTATTTCAATTATTTATTTTGTTATTAAAATTATAAATCCTAAGCATAAAAAGATAATCTATTTATTATCATTAATGACAATATTATTTATGAATATTTATACTTTTTCACAAGTTGTAGTTTGGATTGCTGGAAATGTTACATATTTATTTATTATTTCCTTATTACTTGGTTATTTCTATTATATAATTAATTATTCTAAAAGTAAAAAAAAGATAATTATACTTTTATCTGTTCTTAATTTTATTATGACTATGTTTGTAGAACATATGGCAATTATATTAATATTTGGGAATATTTTAATTTTAATAGCTAGATATTTAAAAACAAAGAAAATTGATAAAGAAATAATGTTATATTTAGTTATTTCTATAATAGGAACTTTATTAATGCTATTTAGTCCTGGTTCATTAAAACGCAGTAGTATGGAAAATATTTCATTTTCTAAACTTAGTTTATTTTCTAAAATATTTTATAATATACCTAATTTTATTTATTATACATTTATTGTTAATAGTTTTTTAATTATATTACTTTCTATTGGAAATTATTATTTGATCAAAAAGAATATTAAAAATAAATTATTAAAAATATTATCTTTTATGTATATGTTAATAATACCTTTAATAACTTGCGTTTCATATTTATTAAATAATTTTTTAGATATAAATGTAGCCTTTTTTGCTAATCAAAATAGTATTATTCTTTCTATATATTATATTAGTTATATTATTATTTCTTTAATTTTGTTATTTTTTGATACTAGGAAAGATAAAAATAAGCAAATACTTTTCTTTTATATTTTAGGGATATCTTCTAATGTTATTATGTTAGTATCACCTACATGGGGGTATAGAACTAGTTTTGCAACATATATATTTTTAGCAATTAGTTATTTATTTATAATTGATAAATATATTAAGGAAAATAAAATATTTACTTTATTATTATATAGTGTAATTTGTTTAATCTCTTGCTTTTATCTTATTTTATATATAAGTGTTCATTTCCAATATATTGATAATTTAAAA
>CAZYZU010000108.1:0-2705 GCA_964652065.1 uncultured Muribaculaceae bacterium | reverse complement strand
CCATATTAAAACTCCTTTCACTGTATTATTCGTAAAAGAAGTTCTTTTTCCTTAAATATTTTATTATTTACTATTAATTTACAAAGAAATTTTAATACTCCCCTCTTTAAAAGTAATTAAATATTTAATATTATTATCTTCTAATAAAGAAATTACTTCCTTATTTGGATGATTAAATTTATTATTAAGTCCCGCTGATATCAAAACAAGTTTTGGAGAAATACTTGAAATAAACTCTTCACTACTACTTGTCTTACTCCCATGATGTCCAGCTTTTAAAATATCTATATCAAATAAATCATAATTATCCATGATATATGCCTCACTCTTAATAGAAGCATCTCCCATAAAAAGAATTTTATAAGAATTAATCACAGTATAAAAAACTAAACTACTATCATTTTCTTCACCTAAATCAGTATTAAGTTCTAAAAATTCAGCATCTCCTATTTTAAAATAATAATCTTTTGTAGCACGCTCTACGTTAGAAAATCTTTTAATAATATTTTTTTCTAAATAATTAATATCACCTGAATTAATTAATATTTTATTAACTTTAAAATTATTTATTAAATTAACAGTTTCTCCTAAATGATCAAAATCACCATGTGTAAGAATCAAATAATCAATTTTTTTAATACCTAATTTCTTAAATAATGGAATAGTTCTATTTTTAACTATACTATAAGGATTACTACTTTTTTGCCATTTCTTATTATAATAATTCATTATTCCACCAGTATCAATTAATACATTCCTATTATTAGAGTGTATTAATATAGAGTCCCCTTGTCCAACATCAATCATATAAATATAATCCGACTTATCAAAATAAGGAATTAAGTAATGAATAATTATCATTATAAATAAACCAATCATTAAATACTTTTTCTTATTTAAGATTCCATAAAAAAAGATAATTATTAATAAATAATAAATATAATAAAAAGCAATATCAATATCACAAAATATAAATTTAGAAAAAGAAATCTTATAAAAGAATTTACTTGTAATTTCTAATATATAAATAAATATATTTAATATATTAGTTAATACTGGTATAAAAAAAGATATTATTGAAAGAGGAAAAACTATAAAACTTATTAAAGGAACATAAAATAAATTATAAATAATACTAAGTATATTTATTTGATTAAAATTATATAAAGTAATAGGAATACTAACTATAAATGAAATAAATGATGTTATTAATAATTTTATAAAATAATTAGAATATTTATTTATAAAATCACCTAATAAAAGTAATGAAAAACTTATAAGAAAAGAATATTGAAAAGATACTTCATATATAAAAAAAGGATTAATTAATAAAGATATAAATACAGTTAAAATAAATATATTAGTATTTTTTATATAAAAATAAAATATTTTATTAATAGAAAAAAGTATAAAGAATAATACAGCTCGTAAAACTGATGCAGAACATCCTGTTAAAAATAAATAAAAAACTAAAAAAATACCAACTATTAAATATCTTTTATTTTCAGTAACTTTTAATTTATTAAGAATCTTTAAAAGTACCATAGAAAGTAAACTAATATGCATACCACTTATCGCAAATAAATGACTTATTCCAATATCTCTATATTTATCTAAATTATTAAGTCCATCTGTATCACCTAATATAAATGTTTTTATATAGGAATTAGAACATCTTTTAATAACCATATTTTTAATATAATAAAAGAAATTACTATTTTTATTTATTAAATACATCTTATCTATTTTAACTAAATAAAATATTCTTTGCCTTTTTAAATAATCCTTATAATTAAATAAAAGTTCTGTCTTATTATCAATTGGTCTAGAAAATTCTCCAACTATTTTTAATTTATCACCTAATTTAATATTATTTAGAAAAAAATCTTTTTCACTTTTCTTAGAAAAATAATAAGTACCAATAATATCTTCTTTCGAATCTATTTTAATAGTAAGTTTTGCTCCATCTATATTCATATCAGTAATAGTACCAATAATATGATTAGTTTTAGAGCTGTAAATACTTTTATAATTAACATCTATTCTAATAAAAGTAATAGTTAAACAAAGAAATAAAAGGATATAAAAAGGATAATTACAAAGTAATATTTTCCTTAATCTTATCAAATAAAGAATCTCCTATACCAGTAACATTTTTAATATCTTCTATATTCTTAAATCCTCCGTTTTTATCTCTATAATCAATTATACTTTTGGCTTTAGCCTCTCCTATTCCACTTAAAGTCATTAACTCATCTATTGTTGCGCTATTAAGTGATACCTTTTTAGAATTACTTTCTTCTAATTCTACATCATTTTCTATACAAGCACCATTTTCTACACCATCACTAGAATTAACACAAGAATTATTTACCACTTCTTCTACTTCTTTTGTTTTAGTAAAATTTTTAACCTCATAATAACTATAAACAACAATAACCATTTCATCTGTAAGTTTCTTACTAAGATTTAAAACACTTGTATCACCATTTTTAGTAATTCCTCCAGCCATATTAATCGCATCAATTACACGAGAACCAGTCTTTAAAGTATAAATACCAGAGTTAACTACTTCTCCTTTTACATCAACCATAATATCTTCTATAACTTCTTTTGTTTCTTTCTTTTTTTCATTTTTCTTCTTTTTACTTGAAAGTAATATTTCACTTTTTTCATTATTCTCTTTTTTATCTTCTTTAAAAAAA
>CAZYZU010000107.1:0-2730 GCA_964652065.1 uncultured Muribaculaceae bacterium | reverse complement strand
TAGTACCATAACCATTTCCATTAAATGAATACCTACTATGTTCACTGTCATAATCTACATTATTTAACTTCATTGCGTATCCATTTTCTTTATCATACCAAACATTATTAACAGGTTCATCTACTCCTCTTAAATTAAGAAGCATATTCCCTTCCGCATACTTACCATATAAATCATCTTCATTTTCAATAAATTTGAACTCAAGTTCTACTCCTGTATTAATATCACTTGGTAAAACAGTAGTTGTATCTTTATATTTAATTGTCAAATAAACATCTGTCGTACTATTAGAATTAATTAAATCTCCCTCTTTTATAGATAAAGTATAATCAACATTTTCATTTGAAATTGATTTTTCTATAATACTTTCTAATTTAGCCGCAACACTCATACTATAATTTTTAATTGATATTTTATATGTAATAGTTGAATCTAAATTAGGAAGTGTTGATGTTGTTGAAACATCTAATTTATTATAATTAGGATTATATTGAGTAACTCCCCCATTAGTCATTTCACTAACTACAACAGAAACCACCCTAACACTAAATTTATTATATACATTAACTGTAGCTTTAACCTCTAATTTTTGTGACATATATGCAAATCCTACAGACATTAAAGAAACAAGAAAAAGCGCAACTACACTAAGCGCTATTTTCTTATTATATTTAAGTTTTCTGCAAAATTTCTTAAATTTCATATCATCACTCCTATAAAGAGTCGTTATTTAAAATATATCTCCATGCTTGATCATTATTAATAATAATAAACCAAGTTTCACTATCTTCTTTCACTTCTTTATAAATAATTGGTAATCTAAGTTCTTGTTCAACATCTAACATATCTTCAAAAACTTCTATATCTATTATTTTATAATTACTTAAATCAACTAATTGTTTAGAAGCAACTAATATATCTTTATAAGCTCCTAATATTTTAGAAAGTTCCCTATCATATTTCTTATGAGTAAGTTGATACTTATGCATTCTAATTAAATCAGTTATTAATATTACAAGAGATACAATAAATAAAGTAATACCTAATCCTAAATAAATATCTTTAATAATAGAAGTATTAACCTTTGATTGAATTTCTCCAGTATCATTTTTCTTATAATTAGTAGTAATATTAAAACTTTGTTCTGATAAAGGAATATCTAAAGACATTTTACTACTTTTAGAAACATCCTTTCCATTAATACTACCCTTAATATCAACAATCATATAAACATTTAAATTAGAAGTAATTGATAAAGTATAATCTTTTTTAAACTCTTGAATATAATCACTAAATCTTTGATAATCAATATCAATATTTTCTCTAATAACAAAACCACTACTGTTTTTTTCTTTTTTAGTTTTCTCATCAAGTAAAACATAATCTTTTTCCCAAACTTTTTTACTTTCACTTGAATCTATATTATGATCAGCAGTAAGTTTACCCACTATTTTATATTTATATGTATAATCAAATTTTTTATCAGAATTAAATATATAACTAAAAGATGGTTTTATATCATCAACTATATTTGCTATATACTGTTCATTTTTAGGTAAAATATTAGAAGAAAAATAATTATTTTGTTTTAAATAAACTTTATAATCTAAATCATTTATTACTTCATAATTTAATAATGATTTAGAATTTTTTGAATCCAGTTTTAAACTAAAATAAATCATAAAAAGAGATAACACAAAAAATAAACTAAAAATAATTAAAATGATTACTAATCTTATATATCTTTTTAATTTTCTTTTTTTCTTCATAATTTTCCTCCTTTATTTACTCAACTGCTCCGTAATCCAAACAGAAGGATATCCAACTTTTGGAATTGAAAACTTAACAATTCCAACAATTTGATTAGCATATACTTTTTTATCATCAGCTACATCATTATTATCACCTTTAAAAGTATAAATATAAGTATTATTCTTTTTTTCTATATCAATAACTCTATGTACAACATAAATGCCATTATTATTATAAACTACAACATTACCTTTTTTTACAAGTTTAATTTCTTTTTCAGATACTTTTTCTAAAAATACAGCATCTCCTCTTTGAAAAACAGGTTTCATACTATTTGATACTATCGCAAGTACTTGACATTTAAATGTACCTGTAACTAATGCTGCAAGTGTTGCAGTAACTCCAACTAAAATCATTAATACTATTTTAGAAGATTTTACTACTCTAACTCTTTTTCTTTCATAAACATCTTCTTCTATATATACAGCATATAATTTAAACATTATCATAAAAGGTAACAATAAACCTATAATAGCTTCTATATAAATACCTAAATTAGGAAAAATAGGTAATACATATATAGTAAATTCAATCATAAGTCTATAAATTATATTTGGAAAATAATTAGTTTTATATGCAATATACGTTAACATTATATTTAGAGAAATATTTGGAAATAAATCAGCACTTATAAATTTAAATAAATCAATTTTGCTATTAAAATCTACTCCTGACATTGTTACAAGTAAACTTAATACTGTAAATATAAAGATTGTAAAAACTAATAAAAATTTATTTTTCTTTATATTTTTAATAATATTAAATCTTAAAAATTCTTGTGAAATAATTATAGTTCCATAAATTAATAAATTCTTTAAAACATTAGTTATTTTTAATGATATCGGATTTCTATTAAATCCTAAAAAAATACCTAATAAATAAATAATAACAAAATACATAATAGATGCCATTATAACA
>CAZYZU010000106.1:0-2752 GCA_964652065.1 uncultured Muribaculaceae bacterium | reverse complement strand
TTCAGGGGGTTCGGTTGAATATACACTCATCCTATATATCAATGAGTGATAATCAGCATGATTTAAACCATCATGCATTTTAATAATAAAGTATAAATAGTTAATTGTCAATTACTATTTTATATTTTCTTTTTAGTTTACATTTTATTAACCAATTGCGTATACTTTGTTATTTTCTGATAATTGTTTTTGATTTTTCATAAACTTTGCAACTGAAATAATTGTATCATTTACTGTTGGATCATAATTATTTCCATAAACATTTGTATATATTTCAATATCAATGTTTTCTATTTTACGAGTTTTATGAATTCTTTCGATTTCTTGATTAAATTTGTTTAATCCAATCTCGTGATCAAAGCAAGCAAGTTCTACATAGATAAAAGATTTTTTGTTATTTACTAATTTTTCTATTTCTTTTTCATCATTATTTTCTAGTAGTTCATTTACTTCTAGTATTAAGTCTTCTAGTAGGTTTGTTGCTTTATCATCTTTTTCATAACCTAAACTTTCTAAAAGATTTGCATCTTGTTGCATTATAGTAAATTCTCCTTTCTTTATACCTTATGTTTTTTTGGGATAAAAAAACACAGGTTACTATTATAGTGACTCCGTGCTTAGTGCTCGTGTAGGTTTTTGATATACCCAGCATAGCTCATATTAAAAATACTTATATGCTCTCACGTATTAATTATATCTAATATTTATTTTCTTGTCAATCTTATGAATTCTCATTTATTGAAGTTATTAATTCTTTCTTTAAAAAATCATTATCCGTTTCTTTATTTTTTAAATATTCATTTGAATCTTTTTTAGCTTGTAATAATATTTTATAATCATCTCTTAAATTAGCTATTTTAAATTCCATATCTCCACTTTGTTTTGTTCCAAATAAATCTCCATGTCCTCTTAATTTAAAATCTTCTTCACTTATTAAGAATCCATCATCTACATCTTTCATTATTTCAAGACGTTTTGTATCACTATTACTAATTAGGATACATTGTGATTGGGATGTTCCTCTTCCTACTCTTCCTCTTAACTGATGAAGAGTTGATAAACCAAATCTATTTGCATCGAAGATAACCATAGTAGTTGCATTTGGTACATCTACTCCTACTTCTATTACAGTAGTTGATATTAATATTTGAATTTTTCCACTTGCAAATTCTTGCATAATTAAATCTTTAGCAGCTCCTGCCATTTTACCATGTATAATATCTATTTTATAATTTTTACCAAAAGCAAGTGTCATTTGATCTTTTAATTTACATACAGTAGCAAGATCTGAGTTTTCACTTTCTTCAATTAATGGAGCAATCACATATACTTGATGGTTTTGTTTTAATTCATCTAACATCATTTGTAATACAGCTTTTATTTCATCATTGTTTTTTATATATGTCTTAATAGGTTGTCTACCCTTTGGTCGTTCCTTAATAATAGACATATCCATATCTCCATAAATAGTTAAAGCATATGTTCTTGGAATTGGTGTAGCACTCATATATAAAATATCAGGTCTTAAGCCTTTATTTTGAAGATTTGCTCTTTGATTAACTCCAAAACGATGTTGTTCATCTGTAATAACTAATCCTAAATTATGATATTCTACTTCTTCTTGAATTAAAGCATGAGTACCAACTATCATATTAATTTTACCATCTTTTAATTGTTCATAAATTAATTGTTTTTCTTTTTTAGTAGTTGATCCTGTTAATAATTCAACATTAATATTAGTATCTTTTAAAAATTCTTTTAGATTATTAAAATGTTGAACAGCAAGTATTTCAGTTGGAGCCATTAAAGCTGATTGATAACCACTTAAATAATTTGCTACCATAGCAACAAAAGCTACTATTGTCTTACCACTACCAACATCACCTTGTAATAATCTATTCATTCTAGATGGACTTTCTAAATCTTTTAAAATATCCTCTATAGCAGTATTTTGATCATTTGTTAATGTAAATGGGATTGACTTTATAAATTTATTTATTTCTTTTTTATCTATTTTTCTACTTAGACCTTGATTATTTTTTTTATTTTCTAATCTTAGATAATTTATTTTAAACATAAATGAAAATAATTCTTCATACTTAAGTCTTACAGTTACTTCTTTTAATTTTTCATCTGTTGATGGATTATGAATTATATTTAATGCTGTTTTTTTATTTAGAAAATTATATTTATTTATATATTCTTCAGGAATATTATCTTTTACTTCTTTTCCAAACATTAATAGAGCCATATTAATATATGTAGATAAATTCTTATTTGTTAATCCATTAGTACAGTGATAAACAGGTTCTATTTTTATTTTATTTGTAAGAGTACCCATTTTTATTTCTGATGCTGTTATAACATTTTTTGTTTTATCAAACTTACCTATAACAGTAATTCCTGTTCCAACTTGTAATTGAGCTTTTAAAAATGCTCTGTTAAAAATAGATATTCCTACTACTCCACTTTGAGTAACTAATCTAAAGTTCATCTTATTAAGACCGGCTTTAAATCTCATAAGAATTGGAACACTCTCTATTTTTCCATCTATAACTATATGTTCTTCATTTTCAGTTTTTGTTAGATCTCCACGTTCTAGGATATCATAACGAAATGGATAATGTGTAACTAAATCATCTACTGTATAGATATTTATTTTATTCAAAAGGCAAAGAGCCCTTGGACCTATTCCTTTAACGTCTTTTAATTCAGCCACTCATATCACGTCCTTCTCGCATATTATATCATA
>CAZYZU010000105.1:0-2761 GCA_964652065.1 uncultured Muribaculaceae bacterium | reverse complement strand
ATAATAATAGGATGATAAGAAGATGGATTCCAAAAGGTGTATTAATAGATAATATCAGCAAAGAATTTATAAAGAGAATAGAAGATTGGTTAAATAATTATCCAAGAACTATGTTTGACTATAAAAGTTCAAATATGTTATTATTGAAAATATAAAAACTTACATTTTAGGCAATTAAATGTGCGGACACTTAATATTTCCATTTATAATATAGAAAGAAAATTGCTTAATTGCTTTTCTTCTTTCTTTTTTTTTGGTACAATAATTAATTAAGGGAGATGGTATGGTGAATATTTTAAAAAAGATGTTTGATCATGAATATAAAGAATTAAAAAGATTTACAAAAATTGCCGATGAAGTAATGGCATTAGATGAAGAAATGTCAGCCTTAACTGACACAGAACTTCAAAATAAAACACAAGAATTTAAAGAAAGATTAAAAAATGATGAGACTTTAGAAGATATTTTAGTAGAAGCTTTTGCAGTAGCAAGAGAAGCTTCATTCCGTGTTATAGGTGAAAAACACTTCTATGTCCAAATACTTGGTGCACTAGCTATTCATTATGGAAATATCTCTGAAATGAAAACAGGTGAAGGAAAAACTTTAACATCAGTTTTACCAGCATATTTAAATGCCTTATCAGGTGATGGAGTTCATATAATTACTGTTAATGAATATCTAGCTGCTCGTGATGCTGAATGGATGGGTGGAATTCATAGATTCTTAGGTTTAACAGTAGGGGTTAATACTAGAGAGTTATCATCAAAAGAAAAGCAAGAAGCATATAATTGTGATATAACTTATTCAACAAATAATGAAATAGGTTTTGATTACCTTCGTGATAACATGGTAGTAAGAAAAGAAGAAAGAGTTCAAAGACCATTAAATTTTGCTATTATTGATGAAGTTGATTCAGTTTTAATTGATGAGGCAAGAACACCATTAATTATTTCTGGTGGGCAAATGAGAAGCGCTAATCTATATATAGATGCTGATAGATTTGCTAAAAGTTTAAAATTAGATAAAGAATATACTTATGATGAAAAAACAAAGAGTGTTAATTTAACAGATGAAGGTACAAAAAAAGGAGAAAGTTCTTTTGGAGTAGCAAATTTATATGATGTTGAAAACGCAACACTAGTTCATTATATCAACCAAGCTTTACGCGCAAACTATGCTATGAAATTAGATGTGGATTATGTTGTACAAGATGGAGAAATTGTAATAGTAGATCAATTTACCGGACGTTTAATGAAAGGCCGTGCTTATTCAGATGGACTACATCAAGCAATAGAAGCTAAAGAAGGCGTAAATATAAATCAAGAAACAAAGACTTTAGCGACAATTACATTCCAAAACTTATTTAGAATGTATAAGAAATTATCTGGTATGACAGGTACAGCAAAAACAGAAGAAGAAGAGTTTAGAGATATTTATAACATGTATGTTATTGAAATACCAACAAATAGACCTGTAATAAGACAAGATGAACCAGATTTAGTATTCGCAACTCGTGAAGCAAAATATAAAGCAATTATAGAATTTATTAAAGATAAATATGAAAAAGGACAACCTGTTTTAATTGGTACAATCGCTATTGAAACAAGTGAATTAATAAGTAAATTATTAAAACAAGCTCATGTTCCTCATGAAGTATTAAATGCTAAGAATCATGCAAGAGAAGCAGAAATAATTTCTAAAATAGGACAACATAAATCTGTAACTATCGCAACAAATATGGCTGGTCGTGGAACTGATATAAAACTATCTGATGATATTAAAGAATTAGGTGGATTATGTGTAGTAGGAACAGAAAGACATGAATCACGTCGTATTGATAATCAGTTAAGAGGACGTTCTGGTCGTCAAGGAGACCCAGGATATACACAATTCTTTGTATCCATGAAAGATGATTTAATGATTAGATTTGGATCAGACAGAATTGGTACAATGATGGAATCAATGGGACTTGGAGATCAAGCAATTAAGTCTAAAACATTTACTAAATCAATTGGTACAGCTCAAAAAAGAGTTGAAGGAAATAACTTTGATATTCGTAAACAATTATTACAATATGATGATGTTATGAATAATCAAAGAGAAATAATGTATGATAAGAGAAATGAAATCCTAGATTCAGATTCAATTCATGAAACTGTTTTAACAACATTTAGACATCATATCGAAGATTTAGTAAATTCACACCTTGCTCCAGAAGGATATATAACAGATGAAGATTTAAAAGATATTGTAGAATTTGCAAATGAAAATCTTTTAAAGAAAGATACTACTACTTCATATTTAAAAGATTTAGAAACAGAAGATATAATTGATAAATTATCAAAAAGAGTAATCAAAGAATATGAAGAAAAGCTAGCTGATATTCCAGATGAAGTAACAGATGAATTTGAAAAAGCAATTACACTTCAAGTAATTGATAATTATTGGATGGAACATATTAATACAATGTCTCATTTAAGAGAAGGAATTCATTTAAGAGGATACGCTCAAGAAGATCCACTTCGTGCTTATACAATGGAAGGATTTGATTTATTTGATGAAATGCTTCAAAAAATAGATAAAGATGTTTCTATATTCTTATCTCGTGCTGAAATAAAACAAAATATAGAAAGAAAAGAAGTAAGCAAAACAAAAATCACTAATGAAGGTGGAAAAGAAAAAGTAAAAAAACAACCAAAAAGAGTAAACAAGATTGGAAGAAATGATCCATGTCCATGTGGAAGTGGTAAGAAATATAAA
>CAZYZU010000104.1:0-2778 GCA_964652065.1 uncultured Muribaculaceae bacterium | reverse complement strand
TAATTTAGTTTATTTTTTTTGAAATCAGTTATTTTTTTATTATGTTTTTTACTATATTTATAATATATCTTATAAAGAAATGTATTTACTACTAAATCAAATTCACCAAGTAACTCAATAACATTACCATTAAATCCTTTATAATAATTATATAAAACATCGTTTTCTAAATTATTAGTAATACCATAAAAATTATATGTTTCATAGCTGTTCTTTTTAGCCCATTTTATATTTTCATAACTAAGTGTATATAATGGTAATAAATCTTTAAATCTATCAATAATAACAGTACATAAAGTAGTTATTTCTTTTAAATAACAAACAGATATAGAACATCCTAATATAACTTTATGTCCATATTTATACTGGAAATCACTAGCTTCTTGTTTTTCTTTTTCATCAGAAGCATTCAAAAGATAAGCATCAATATCCATTTCAACAAACTTAATACTTACCATTTTATTCTTTTTAAATATTTGATAGAATTCTTTTATATCTCCATCAATAAAATTAGCAGTACATTTATTACTGTTTACTATGTCCACTACTTTGTCAATTTCATCATCATTAATTTCTCTTGTATAAATAGACTTATGTTCATTAATGCATATTGTATTTTTAATATCATCACTCATATTAGAAAGTATTTCTTCATTGTTTTTACCTTCTAATTTTAAAGAATATAATTTATTAGGTTTAGTTAAATTAGATCCTAATTGAATATAACCAAGACTTCTTAAAATATCAATACATTTATCATTGTTATACCCACCTTGTATATAATTGCCATTATTATCTAATTCTTTTAATGATAAATATGGATCTATTCTTAAAAAGATTCCTTTTCTTTCTTTTATAAAATCTTTTAAATACTTCGTAAATAATCTTAATAATTCTAAATCTTTATAATTAATAACAAGTCCTCTTGGAGCGTAGAATATTCTTCTTTTTATAAAAGGAATTTCACGAGAAAGTATCATTGTACAAGCTCTTATTTTTCCATTTTGATCAAGACCTAAAAAATAAGTATGCCAACCATCAGCTCTTTTAAATTCAGCCCATTCCTTAGTTTGAAACAAACTACTATTAGGATTATTTTTACAAAAATCACTAAATTCTTTTTTATTTATTTCTCTTAATTTCATTGCTAACCTCCTTTTTACTTCTCTTTTTTACTATATTTCTATAAAAAGGAACTAATTTAGTAAAAACAAAATACATAAATGGTTTTAATATATAATCAAATTCACCCAGAAATTCAACATAATCTCCACCAAATTTCTTTTTAAATTCATGAAGACCAAGTCTAGGATTATCTTTTGATAAATCTCCTATTGTCCCAAATTGATCATATATCTTAATATTCTTTTCTTTACAATATTTTATGTGTTCAAAATAAGTTAAGTAATTAGCGTAACTTTCTGTTAAGATATTGTGGTTTCCTGCGTACAATACCCAAGCTTTATCTCCATAAGTAATAATCATATGCGCATTTAAAGTAATAACTTGTCCAAATTCTTTTTTATATTTCTTATATTTTTCAATTTCACTAGTTAATTTTTCTTTTTGAGTTGTTAGATTCTTTATTTTATTCTTTGTACTTTTACTACTGTTTTCCTTATCTAGACTATTTAAACTATCAGAAATATCTTTTAAATCTTTTTCTAAATTTTTAAGTATTTTACTTGTATCTACTTTTCCTAAAAATAATGTTGCCATACCCTTTTTATTAAGCATTTTATATTGTTCCTTATAATAATCTTTTGAGTATGATACAAAATCTTTTCTATTTTCAGTTAATGTCATAAGATGATAAAATTCATCAATATCATTAATATCACCAATTGATACCTGACATCCTAACTTTTCAGCCTTTTTAATTCTTTGTTTGGTTGTTTTTGAAAAATGATCTACAATTGTATCTAAAACTTGTTCTAAATCCACTCTAAAAGTATATCTTGGTTGCATAGTTTCAAAATTCTTTGTAAATCCTAAATGTTTAAAACCACAATTCCTAATTGAATTAAATATTTTTGAAGAATCGTAATCAATTGGAATTTCTTCATCTAAATAATTATATTTTTTTCTAATAATATCAGGATCTATTTTTAAAAAGATTGCTTTCTTATTCTTAATAAATTTAGTGACTTCTAAAGTCATAGTTCTTAATAATTCTTCGTCATTAAAATCAATAACAAATCCTCTTGGAGCGTAAAAATATGTATAACCAAGAGGTAATTTTTTTTCTAATAAAAGTGTAACTCCAAGTAAAGTTTTATCTTTTTTTAATCCTAAGTAAAATGGAGTTAAATTTTTTTTCTTTTTTGAAAACTCTCCCCAAACGTGTGATTGTAAGAAATGAGACTTATATTTATTTGTTTTTACGAAATTTTCATATTCGTCTTCACGAAGTTCAACTAACTTAATCATAATCTCACACCCTCCATTCTAAATTTATTATACCACAAAAAAATAAAAAGAACACCAATAAGTGTTCTATACCATATACATACCATCATCATCTTGGTAATTATTATTTTTACCAGTCGAAACATAAGGTTGTTTATTATTGTTTTCAAGAGCTTTTACTCTATGTTCTAGTCTTCTAAATTCTCTATTCAATCTATTAATCTGTTGCTCTAAATCTGTAATTTTGTTATTATAATTACCACCAAAAAGATTTGGATCAGGTACAAATGGATAAGGCATATTAAACATAATTCTCTCCTTTATTCGCTTTATTATATGCAATTAAGATATAGATGTGATAAAATAGCT
>CAZYZU010000103.1:0-2784 GCA_964652065.1 uncultured Muribaculaceae bacterium | reverse complement strand
ATCAATTCATTTATCAAAATTATTGTTCACCAACACTATTTGACAAAGAACCTTTCTAAATATATTTTAACATATTTCTATGTTCTTTTTATTTAGTGTGAACTTTAAAGGTATTATAATCATACATCTCTCTTTCTTTTTTATCCAATTTCTTTTGATATTTTTCACGCTTTTTAGCAATTTCTTGACATTCTTTAGAAAATTGATCTATTGTAATAGCTTTTTTATCATAACGATCTTGTAATATTTCTAAAGCTCTATCAAGACCCTCAATTTCAGTTTTTGGATCCTTAGGTTGAAAAAACATTATTCATCACCACTCCTATTCTTAAATTGTATCACGATTGGAGTTCCTTGTAAATTAAAGTTTTCTCTTAATTTATTTTCCAAGTATCTTTCATAAGAGAAATGAACAAGACCTTTACTATTAACTCTTAAAGTAAATTTAGGAGGTTTTGTTCCTGTTTGACTTGAAAAATATATTTTAAGTCTCTTACCCTTATATGAAGGCGGAATATTTAATTGATATGCATCTATAATTACATCATTTAAAATACTAGTTTTGATTTCTCTTTTAATATTTTCTGATACTTTAATAATTTCAGGCATTAAAGTATGAAGTCTCTTTTTAGTAAGAGCAGATAAAAATACAATAGGAGCATATGTAGCAAATTGAAATTCTGCTCTCATAAGTTTTGTAAAATCATTAATTGTTGTATCTTTTACAGTATCCCACTTATTAACTACAAATATTAATCCTTTACCACGTTCAATTGCGTATCCTGCAATATGTTTATCATGTTCAGTAATACCTTCCTCAGCATTAATAACTACTAAACAAATATCACTTCTATCAATTGATTTCATTGAACGAAGCAGACTATACTTTTCAATAGATTCAAAAACACGACCTTTTTTTCTCATACCAGCAGTATCGATTAATACATATTCTTCACCATGATATTTTAACACCGAATCAATTGAATCTCTAGTAGTTCCAGCGATAGAAGAAACAACAACTCTTTCTTCGTTAAGTAAAGCATTAGTAAGTGAGCTTTTACCAACATTAGGTCTTCCAATAATAGAAAATTTTAATCTTGTATCTTCATCTTCTTTATCTATTTCATTAAAGTCCATTGTAATACAATCCATTAAATCAACATATCCAGTATTGTGAATACTACTAATAGGAATAAAATTATCAAATCCCAATTCATAAAAGTCATACATATTATTACGTGCTTCTTTTACATCAACTTTGTTAATTGCAACAATAACACGTTTTTTACTTTTTCTAAGAATATCTCTAACAATTAAATCATTATGAGTTATCCCTTCTTTACCATCCACCATAAATAAAACAACATCAGCTTCGTTTATAGCAATTTCAGCTTGAACTTTTATTTCATCATTAAATGTTTCTTTTGTAACATCAATACCACCAGTATCAATTAAAAAGAACTTTTTATTATTATAAGTTGCTTCTTGATAAATTCTGTCTCTTGTAACACCAGGAATATCTTCTATAATAGCGATTTTTTTACCAACTATTTTATTAAAAAGGGTACTTTTACCAACATTAGGTCTTCCTACAATTGCGACAACGGGTATAGCCATATTATCCCCTCCAAACTACGTGTATTATAACATGAAATACCTTTTTTGTAAATGATAATTAAATAATAAAAAATTCATATAATTTACACATTATATATGATATAATAACTATAATAGAAAGGGTGATAGTATGGAAAATAAAAAAGAAGAAATTGAATGGTATGATAATCCAAATTTTATAACAACATTAGGAATAATAGCACTAGTACTAATTATAGTTTTGTCTCAATCATTTGCTGTAAAAAATAATCTTGGTACAAACGATATTTTAAGGAGTTTATTAAATCATAATAGTATTTATTTATTAGGATTAGCTTATTTTATCCCATTAAAAACAGCATCAGGTAAGAAATACTTTAATTATTTAAATGTATTTCTAATAGTTGTTTATGCAATATTTACAACTACATCAATTTTGACAATTATTCAATCATTTGGATTAACTTCGTTAGTTAGTTTAGGAATAAATATAGTATTTTTAGTTTATATGATTCATTCATTATTAATGAATACAAGAATTTGGAAAGAGTTTAAATTAGAAAAATCACCATTTAATGATTTAAGTAATGATAACTATTTTTATACAATTGTAGTTTTAACAATAATTTTATTAACAGTTAATTTAATAGAAGCCTCTACTTTTGATGGAGTTGTAATAGCAATACTAGCATCAGCCTACACATGTCTTTTATCAAGATTTATTTATTTATATAAAAAGCATGTTGAATTAAAAAAAAGTAAAAAAGAAAAAACAAAGGAGGCAAAGTAGTATGAACATGTTTGATGAAATAGATAAAGTAAGTAAAGATCTTCCAAAACTTAAGACAGTTACAACAGAAGTATCAAAACATGATTTAAATAATTATCAAATAGTTGCTCTTGTAACCTTTGGAATTTGCTTTTGTGTAGGTATTATTTTTGGTAACTTATTTCCATCTTGTGGAACAGCATCTAGTTTATATGCATCAGGATGCCAAACGACAGAATTTAACTTTTCATTAACTGTTGCAATTTGGTTTATAGGATTCCTAGTATGTGTATTCTTCTATGGTTTAGGAAATATTATTTCACTTTTAGAATCAATTAATAAGAATTTAACAAAAAAGAAGTAGTTTTGCTTCTTTTTTTAACGTTTTTTAGGCATTTTTATTGCATTTTATTATAAAT
>CAZYZU010000102.1:0-2907 GCA_964652065.1 uncultured Muribaculaceae bacterium | reverse complement strand
AAACTTACATTTTAGGTAATGAAATGTGCGGACACTTAATATTTCCATTTATAATATTGACTATTTTCTTTGCAATCAAAGAAAATAGTGTTATAATTTTTATAGTGAGGGATTGTATTATGGCTAAGAAAAAAAAGAAAAAAACAGCAGCAACTAAATTTGAACATTCAGCAGAACTATATGGAGTTTTATTTATTTTATGTTCTATATTGGGACTTGGTAAATATGGACCAGCAGGAAGATTTATTAGTTCTTTTTCCGTTTTTTTAGTTGGTTCTATTTATATGGTGTTATTAATAGTATTACTTCTTATTGGAGGCTATTTAGTTATAAAAAGAGATTGGCCTGACTTTTTTACTTCAAAATTAATTGGTATATATATATTTGTATTAGGATTTTTAATTTTAATGCATCGTGAATTTGTTGTACAAAATGATGGTAATATGATGCTTATATTTAAAGAAACAATTAATCAACTTGTAGCGGCTTTTAATAGTTTGATGAAGTCTGGTTCTATATCAGATATATTCGCTGTTGGAGGTGGAATAATTGGTGGGGTTTTCGCTATTATCTTTGATAAATTATTTTCATATACTGGAATGCAAATTGTTGCTTGGACTCTAGTAGGACTTGGAGTTGCTTTATTTACTGGATTTTCTATATTTGATTCTATTAAAGAAAAAATTGCTAACCGTGAACCTAGAGAAAAGAGACAAAAATTATCTAAAGAAGATAAAAAGAATGTTGTTATAAGTACTGGTGATGAAGAAAATACAGATAATAAAGAAAATGATAATCATATTAAAATATCTAGTATTGATGAATTAGATAAAGTTTCTAATGCTTCTTTAATAAAAGAAGAAAATGTTGAAAGTAATAAAGAAAATGCAACTATTGTTAATAAGAGTTATCAATTACCACCCCTTTCATTATTAAATCAACCTAAGAAAAAACGTAATGAAACTGATAATGCAATTATTGAAAAAAATATAGAAAGACTTGAAAAAGTATTAGCTGATTTTAAAATAAAAGGAAAAGTAGTAGAAGTACATATTGGACCTACTGTTGCTCAATATGAACTTGAAATTGCTAGTGGAACAAGAGTTAATAAGATTACATCGATCAATAGAGAAATCGCTTTAGCTCTTGCTAAAAAAGATGTTAGAATTGAAGCTCCAATACCTGGTAAAAATACGGTTGGTATTGAATTTGCAAATGAAGTATCGACTCCTGTAAGTTTTTATGAAATTATTAGTAGTAAATTAATGCAAAATGCTATGGATAAGAAATTAATGGTTCCTCTTGGAAAAAGTATAATGGGAGACATTGGTGTATGTGAAGTAAATAAAATGCCACATATGTTAATAGCTGGTACTACAGGTTCTGGTAAATCAGTTTGTGTTAATGGTATAATTTGTTCTATTTTAATGCGTGCTAGACCAGATGAAGTTAAACTTGTTATGGTTGATCCTAAAGTAGTAGAACTTTCTGTATATAATGGTATACCTCATTTAATGTGTCCTGTTGTAACTGATCCTAAAAAAGCAGCGATTGCTCTTGCTAAAATGGTATCTGAGATGGAAAGAAGATATGCAATATTCAGTGAGTCAAAAACAAAGAGTATTGAAACATATAATGCATATATTGATAAATGGAATAAAGATCATAAAAATCCAGATGATGCTAAAGCAAGACTTCCATATATTGTTGTAATAATAGATGAGTTAGCTGATTTAATGATGGTTGCTGCAAAAGAGGTAGAGGATTCTATTTTAAGAATTACTCAAAAA
This sequence comes from uncultured Muribaculaceae bacterium, assembly GCA_964652065.1. GTDB lineage: Bacteria > Bacillota_I > Bacilli_A > RF39 > UBA660 > UMGS995. The sequence goes on along the minus strand of CAZYZU010000102.1, from coordinate 1,117 downwards.
GCGCGTGCAGCAGGAATTCATTTGATAGTTGCAACACAAAGACCATCAACAGAAGTTATTACTGGTTTAATCAAAGCAAATATTCCTTCTCGTATTTCTTTTGCAGTAGGATCTGGAATAGATTCTAGAACAATACTTGATCAAATAGGGGCTGAAAAATTACTTGGAAAAGGTGATATGTTATTTTTACCAATTGGAATGAATTCTCCAATACGTATTCAAGGTTCATTTATTACAGATGATGAAATTAAAAAATTAATAGATTTTACAGTTGAACAACAAAAGGCACAATATGATGATAACTTATTAAATCTAGATACAATAGATTCAGGTAGTAAAAGTGCTAGTCAAATAGAAGATATGAATCAAAAAGAAGATAATGATGATCCACTTTATAACGAAATAAGAGAATTTGTTATTAGTAATCAAAAAGCTAGTGCTTCACTTTTACAAAGAAGATTTAAACTTGGATATAATAGAGCTGCTAGAATAGTTGATTTACTTGAAGAGCGAGGAATAATTGGACCTTCTAATGGATCTAAGCCTAGAGAAGTTTTAGTTCAACTTGATAATGAGGAAGAATAATATGAAGAAAAATAAAATAGGTATTATTTTATTAGTTATAAGTTTAATTATTATTTGTATTGGATGTTATTTAAAAAGTAAAGATAATTTAGGAAATGTTAAATCATCAAAAATAAGTCTTGATGATATCGCAAAACAATATAATAATATGGATGATTTAAAAACTTTAAAATCTACTGGTGCTAGTAGTAAAGCAACGGTTTCTAAAGATACGATTATTATTTCTTATAATAATACAAAAAAAACATATAAAATAGTATTTAAATATAAAAATGGTATTTTAACTAATGAATATAAAAATAATGAATTAAATGTTATTGTTTCTTCAATTATTTATCCTAATTTATTGGAAGCTATTGCTATATTAGATGGATATGATGAAATTGAGATTGGAGAGACTGTTTCACAAATTTTAAATAATAAACATAAATCAGATGGTTATGAGATGTATTTTAAAAATGATACACTTTATTTTAAAGTTGATCTTTCTAAGAAATTAAAATTATATAAATCCTCTAAAATATATGATGAA
>CAZYZU010000101.1:0-2917 GCA_964652065.1 uncultured Muribaculaceae bacterium | reverse complement strand
TAGAAGAAATTAACAAATATATTAAAAAATTACGTAAAAAACCTAAACTCAAATACTATTAATGATTGTTTTTTTAAGAATTATAAGTTATAATGATTGTGGTGATAAATATGCAATATTTAATAATTGGTATAGTTTTATTAATTATTTTGTTAGCAGTTATAAAGGCTAATAAAAAAGATGCTAATCTAGATTTTAATAAATTAGTAGAGGCTCTTGGTGGAAAAAGTAATATCGTTAATTCAGAAATTAAATTATCGAGATTTAAAGTTACTTTGAAAGATGTTAATAAAGCGAATAAAGAAGCTATTCAGAAATTAGGAGCTAAAGGTATTGTTGAGATTGATAATCAACTAAAAATAATTTTAGGACCTGATTCAAAACAATTAAAGAAATATATCGATGAGTTAAAATGACAAATAATGTCATTTTTTTTCATTTTTCGACAAAATTCGACAAATTAATTTTGTATGATTATCGTGAGGTGAAGAAAATTGATTTTATTTGATGATATTTTTTTAAATTGTATATATATATTATTTCCTTTTTCTATATATTTGATATTTACGTCTTATGCTAGAAATACAGATAAAAGAACAAAAAAATTATTTTTGGAGATTGCTTTATTTTCTTCTTTATATTTAATTTTTAGATTTGGAAGAAGTCTTTCTTCTATTTATCCTATGATTATTTTTAATATCCCATTATTAATTGCTTATTTAAAAAAGAAAAATTTATCAGCAATTTTTATGTCTTTATTACTTGTAGTTTATTATCATCAACATGTGGGATTAAGTACTTTTTTACTTGTTTTAGAATATGCAATATACTTTTTTTCATATAATTATTTTAAATGTAAGAAATCATGTCCTATTTGTATAATAACTAATTTTGTTGTTATAAAAAGTTTTATTATGTCGTTTGAAATGTTTTTAATATTTGATGTTGATAGTAATATTTTTTATAATTATTTATCTATATTTGCTACAATGATTATATTTACTTTTATTGCTTATTTATGTTTATATTTTATAAATAAGGGTGAAGAAATTAATGATTTAAATAAAACTATTCATGAACTAGAAAAAGAAAAGGATTTAAGAAATTCATTATTTAAAATTACACATGAAATAAAAAATCCTATTGCGGTATGCAAAGGTTATTTAGATATGATTGATTATAATAATGAATTAAAGATTCGTAAATATATTCCTATTGTAAAAGATCAAATTGCAAGAACTTTGATATTAATGGATGATTTTTTAGACTACACTAAGGTGGAACTTACAAAAGATGAAGTTGATTTATATATGCTATTAGAAGATAGTTGTGATGTATCTCGTCCTTTGTTTAAGAAAGCAGGAATAAAACTTTTATTTGATATTCCTGATGAAGAACTTTATATGGATTTAGATTATAATAGATTAAAACAAGTATTTGTTAATATGTTTAAAAATAGTATTGAGGCAAAAGATGATAAAAAAGCTGATAAATTTGTAAAAGTAGGTGTTTTAAAAGCTAAAGATTCAGTTACTATAAAGATAAAGGATAATGGAATTGGAATGGATAAGAAAACACTTTTGCGAGTTGATGAGATGTTTTATACTACAAAGGATAAAGGAACAGGACTAGGTGTTGCTTTATCAAAAGAGATTATTGAACTTCATGGTGGTAGTATTAAGTATTCATCTATAAAAGATAAATATACATTGGTGACTATAAAACTTCCAATAGAAGAGAATAAGAAGGATAATTAATCCTTCTTATTTTTAGTAATAATAATTATTGTTACTGTAGAATGGCTGCTGTGGAATAGGGTAATAATAGACTGGTTGCATACAACAACCTTTATTGTTATTGTTTATTTGATTGTTATTAGCAATTCCATAACCTAGGGCAGTTCCTGCTAGACCTCCTACTACAAATGGTGCTAAGAAGAATCTTTCATCATCTGGGTATGTTTGCTGCATATTTTGTGGATAGTAATTACCATAATTTTGTTGATATGGAATTTGATTATTTGTATCAAATATTTGATTTGGATAATAACTGTTATTCATAAATACACTCCTTTATGAATATGATATGTAATTTAGACAATTGTGTTCTAATCCTTGTTAAATTATATCTTTTCTGTTATAATTAGCGCAGGTGATTGATATGGAAAGATTACAAAAATATATTGCTAGTACAGGTTATTGTTCAAGACGTAAAGCTGAGGAATTAATTAGTGCTGGTAAAGTTAAAATTAATGGAAAAATTGTTTCAGAACTTGGTAGCAAAGTAAGTGGCAAAGAAGATATTGAAATAGAGGGGCAATTATTAAAAAGAGAAGATAAAGTTTATTATCTTTTAAATAAACCTCGTGAAGTTGTTACTACTTGTAATGATGATAAAAATAGAAAAACTGTTGTTGATTTAATTGATACTGATAAAAGAATTTATCCGATAGGAAGACTTGATTATGATACTACGGGAGTTTTATTACTAACTAATGATGGTGATTTTGCTAATATATTAATGCATCCTAATAATAATATTGAAAAAGTATATATTGCTAAAATTAGGGGATTAATTAAAGGTGACTCTATTAATAAAATGAAAAATGGAGTTGAAATTGATGGTAAGAAGACTGAGAAGTGTCGTGTAAAATTAAGAAAAAGTGATATTAAAACTAATACTTCAATGGTAGAGGTTGTAATTCATGAAGGAAGAAACCACCAAGTTAAGAAAATGTTTGAAGCAGTTGGATTTGAGGTTTTAAAACTAAAAAGAGAACGTGTAGGAATGTTTACATTACAAGGACTAACTTCTGGAGATTATAGAATGCTTTCTCCAAAAGAAGTTTCTATTGTATATTCATTAAAAAAAGACTAAATCAAAATGAAGTGATATGATAAAAGTAGACAAAGAGAAA
>CAZYZU010000100.1:0-2919 GCA_964652065.1 uncultured Muribaculaceae bacterium | reverse complement strand
ACCTAGTGAGTTTATTAAGATTATTTTTATAGTTTGGATGGCGAGGTTTTATGAAGTAAAAGAAAAGAAGCTTGATACATATTCATCTAGTTTATTTCCACCAGTTGTAGCGGGTGGTATTGCTTTATTAATAATGTTACAACCAGATCTTGGAACAGCTATAATATTTACAGCAATTGTTTTTACACTTTTTATTGCGGCTCCTATAGCAAAAGATATTAAGAGTAAAACTATTATTGGATGTCTTGGTCTTGTTGGTGTTGTTTGTTTAGTAGTAGTTTCAACAGGAAGTTCAGTATTACTTGAAAGACAGGCATCCCGTTTTGATTTTAAAGATCCTTGTAGTAAGCTTTTAACTAGTGGTTCACAAGTGTGTAATGGTTATATAGCTATTAATAATGGTGGCCTTACAGGAGTAGGACTTGGTAATTCTACTCAAAAATATTTATATTTACCAGAGCCATATACTGATTTTATTTTTGCTATTATAGTTGAAGAGATGGGATCATTATTTGGAATATTTATTTTACTTTTATATATGTTTGTACTATATCGAATCTTATTAATTGGTAGACGTAGTTATACAAATAGGGGAGCATTAATGTGTTATGGAATTGCGATATATATATTCTGTCACATAGCAATTAATTTACTTGGTTTATTTGGTCTTATGCCACTTACTGGAGTCCCACTTCCATTTATGAGTTATGGAGGAAGTTTTACAATTTGTTTAATCGCAGCTCTTACAATTGTTCAAAGAGTTAGTGTAGAAAATAAAATAAGAGATGAATTAAAATAATTTTTATGAGGTAATTTTATGAAAAAAGTAAAAGATTTTATAACTGGTAATAAGAAAATAGTACTAATAATATTTTTTGTTTTAGTATTACTTTTTGGTGTTACTTATTCTTTTTTCTTTTTAAAAATAAGCAGTAGTAAAAACAATGTTTTAGTAGCAGGTTCATTAAGTGTTTCTTTAGATGAAAATTTTAGTAATGAAATTAATATTTCAAATGCTATTCCAATGAGTGACAGTGATGGATTAGAAACTAAGGCATATTCTTTTTCTTTAAAAAATGATGGTACTATTTCAAGTGAGTATTCTATATATTTAGATGATATGAAGATAGATTTTGATAAAAAAAGAATGAATGATAATTATATAAGATATAGTTTAGAAAAAAATGGTGTTTCAGCAAATTCTAGTTTATTATCTGATTGTGGAACAAATCAAAATAGGGTGTTAGATAATGGAATAATTTCTAAAAATACTACAAATACATATGTATTACGTTTATGGATAGATAGTAATGCAGATAATGATGTTATGGGGACTGTATTTAAGGGTCATATTAGAATAGAGGCTATTCAAGATGTTAATAAGCCTCAAAAGGTAACTGTTTCAATGCCAAAAAATACTACAACAGAAAGAAATTTTACATGGCATACAAAGTCAAATAATTCTAGTGATGTTCAAATTGTTAAGGCAAATGGAGAAAAAAATACAAACTTATTTTCGGAAAATGCATTAGAATATACAGGATCAGTTGTTGATAAAACATTAGATTTATATGTTCATCAAGCAAAAGCAACTAATTTAGAAGCAGGGGTAAAATATTATTATCGTGTTGGAGATAAGGAAGAAGACAGTTGGAGTTCAATTGGAGAGTTTATTACAGATAATGGTGATGATAATTTTAGTTTTATATATATGGCAGATCAACAAACAAGTAGTAGTAATTCTTCTAAATCTTTATATACAATGACTCAGGCAATTAATAAATCTGCTAATTCCGAATTTATTTTAAATGCAGGAGATTTGTTAAATAATCCTACAAATAAACAAGAATGGTTAAGTAATTTAGACTTTAATATTTATGGTAATATGACTTCGATAAATACGGCTGGTAATCATGATTACAAATATACAGCTGAGGCTATACCTAATTCTTTAAAAAATCATTTTTATTACGATTCAATTAATGATGGTAATACTGAATCTGGTTTATATTATTCACTAAATTATGGTAATACTCATATAGTTGTTTTAAATACAAATAGTTATTGGTATGGATCGATAGATAGTACGCAGCTTGAATGGTTAAAATCTGATTTAGCATCGCCATCATCTGTAAATGCTAAATTTAGAATAGTTTTAGTTCATAGAGGTCCATATACAACTGGTCCACATTATTATCATTATAGAGATATTCAAGCTTTAACAAATCAATTAACATCAATTATGGATGATTATAATGTAGATTTAGTATTTCAAGGGCATGATCATACATACGCTCTTAGTTATCCAATTAATGGTGATGGTAGTATTGATTCTATTAATACGTCATCAGTTTACTCAAGTGAAATTAATCAAGATATTATTAGTATGAATAATAATTCTTCTCCTGTATATTTTATTGGTGGAACAGCAGGTACAAAATATGAACCAACGTTAGTTAAGGATGGAGATAATTATGTAGTTGATCTAATTTTTAATGCATCTTATAATGTTAATATTAATACAGAAGAATTAGATTCTTATTTTAGTAAATTTCAAAAAAGAGAAACTCCTAGAAATGAAAATAATATAAGACTTGCTATGTTTTCAAGTATATCTGTTAGTAGCAATAGCATTATAGTAAATTCATATACTGTTGATAATCAATATCATGGAGATGTTAAATTGTATAATTCTTTTGCAATTACTAAATAAAAAATTAAGAAAAGTTAAGGTACTTTTCTTTTTTTGTCTAATAATACTATAGGAGGTATTATATGACATTTAAATATCGTTATCGAAAACAAATTTTAATAATTAGTTTAATTATATTAATAATTGGAGGCTCTATATTTTCATATTTTTATTTTTTTAAAGAAGATAAAAAAGAGAATAATGAAAAAAGTGAAATATTACTTTCA
>CAZYZU010000099.1:1821-3000 GCA_964652065.1 uncultured Muribaculaceae bacterium | reverse complement strand
TTAAAAAAATTAGCAATAGTTATTGACAACTGCTAATTTTTTTCATATAATACAATTAGCACTCGTAAAATTATAGTGCTAGGAGGGGATTTTATGTTAACTAAAAGACAAGAGAATATTCTAAAGTTAATAGTTGAACATTATGTTAAACTAGCGAAGCCTATTAGTTCTAATTTAATTTGTAAGAAATTAAAGTGTTCTAGTGCGACAGTTAGAAACGAAATGGCTAACTTAGAATCAGAAGGACTTTTAGAAAAGACTCATACTTCATCTGGGAGAATTCCTAGTGAAGAAGGGTATCGTTATTATGTTGATCATTTAATGGAACTTAAGAAGATGAATGCTGAAGATATGCTGAAACTTCAAATTATTTTTCATAATCAACAATTACCGATAGCAGATTGTATTACTAAAAGTTTACAAGTAATTTCTGATATGACTAGTTATGCTACTATAGTACTTGGTTCAAATTCTCATGAGAACCTTCTTAAACAAATAGAAGTAGTTCCTATAGATGATGCAAGTATGATTGTAATAATTGTTACAGATAAGGGACATGTAGAACATAAGGAAATAAGATTAGAAGATGTTTCTTTGGAAGATATTAAAAAAACAGTTGGCTTAATTAATAATTTAATAATAGGAACACCAATAGATGAAATTAGTGTTAAACTTGAATATGAGGTTAAACCAATTATTGGAAAATATGTTTCTCAACATGAACAATTATATAATGCTTTCTATAGTGTATTTAGTGATTTTTCAACTAATGATGTAAATATAGTTGGAAGAACTAAATTCTTAGAACAACCTGAATTTACTAATATTGATAAAATAAAAAATATTTTTGATAAATTAGATAATGAGGAAGTTTTAAGACAAATAGAAGAGGATAAAGATAATAATATAAAGGTTTATATTGGAACTGAAAATAATATTGATGAAGATGTTACTGTTATTAAGACCAAGTTTAAAAATGGATCTGATGAAGGAACTTTAGCAATAGTTGGTCCTAAAAGGATGGACTATGAAAGAGTGGTTTCTATGTTAGAATTCTTAAAGGAAAACATAGAGGATAATAATTAACAAAAAGGAGATAATATGGAAAAAGAAGAAGTAAAAAAAGAAGAGTGCAAATGTGGTAATGATTGTAAATGTCATGATGAAAATAAAGATCAT
>CAZYZU010000099.1:0-1721 GCA_964652065.1 uncultured Muribaculaceae bacterium | reverse complement strand
AGAAGAGTGCAAATGTGGTAATGATTGTAAATGTCATGATGAAAATAAAGATCATAATTGCAATTGCGATAGTGATTGTAAATGTGGTGATGCTAAAGAAGATAAATGTCATTGCAATGATAAGAAGAAAAAACTTGATCATGAGCATAAATTAAAAGAAGAAATAAATAAATTAAAAAAAGAAAATGAAGAATTAATGGCTAAGATTAAGTATAATCAAGCAGAATTAGTTAATTATAGAAAAAGAAAAGATGAAGAAGTAAGTAATTATAAAAAGTTCTGTAATCAAGATTTAATTATGGAATTAATTCCTGTAATTGATAATTTTGAAAGAGCTATAAAACTAGATGATAATGATTTAACTGATGAGTTATCTAAATTCTTATCTGGTTTTAAGATGATGTATGCATCTCTTGCTGAAGCATTAAAAAAATTTGGTGTTGAAGAGATAAATAATGCAGGAGAAGTATTTAATTCATCTGAAGAAGAAGCGTTAATGACTGATAATATTCCTGATATGGCAGATGATGTTGTAACAGAAGTATTATTAAAAGGTTATAAATTAAATGGTAGAGTTATTCGCCCTGCCTCAGTAAAAGTAAATAAATTAGATTAATAAAGGAGAGATAAAATATGAGTAAAATAATAGGTATAGACTTAGGTACAACAAATAGTTGTGTATCAGTATTAGAGGCTGGTGCACCTAAAGTAATTCCAAATCCAGAAGGAGGAAGAACAACTCCATCTGTAGTTGCATTTAAAAAAGGAGAAAGAATCGTTGGTGATGCTGCTAAACGTCAAGCTTTAACTAATCCAAATACAATTTCTTCTATTAAGAGATTAATGGGTAGTGGTAAAAAAGTAGAAGCAGAAGATAAGAAATATACACCAGAGGAAGTTTCAGCAATGATTTTATCTTATATGAAAGATTATGCTGAGGCATATCTTGGAGAAAAAGTAGATAAGGCAGTTATTACTGTTCCTGCTTACTTTAATGATAGTCAAAGACAAGCTACTAAAAATGCTGGTAAGATTGCAGGACTTGAAGTTGAAAGAATTATTAATGAACCAACTGCAGCAGCACTTGCTTATGGTCTTGAAAAAGATGAAGGGCAAACAATTTTAGTATATGACCTTGGAGGAGGAACATTTGATGTTTCGATTCTAGAACTTGGTGATGGTGTATTTGAAGTTAAATCTACTAATGGTAATAATAAACTTGGTGGAGATGATTTTGATGAAGCTATTATTGATTATTTAGTTAGTGAATTCAAAAAAGATAATGGTATTGATTTATCAAAAGATTCAATGGCTATGCAAAGACTTAAAGAATCAGCTGAAAAAGCTAAGAAAGATTTATCAGGAGTTGTTTCTACACAAATTTCAGCACCATTTATTGCTAAGGGTGATGATGGAGAACCTGTTCATTTAGATATGACATTAACTCGTGCTAAATTTGAAGATTTAATTCGTGATTTAGTTGAGTCTACATTAGATCTAGTTCATAAAGCATTAAAAGATGCTAAGATGAAAAAAGAAGATATTGATAAAGTAATTTTAGTAGGTGGATCTACTCGTATCCCTATGGTATATGATTTAATTACTAAAGAATTAGGAAAAGAACCATCTCGTGAAGTTAATCCTGATGAAGTTGTTTCTATGGGAGCTGCTATTCAAGGTGGAGTATTAACTGGAGATGTTAGTGATATCGTATTACTTGA
>CAZYZU010000098.1:0-3088 GCA_964652065.1 uncultured Muribaculaceae bacterium | reverse complement strand
TCTCCTTTCTATTATATTGTTTACAAAAATAATAAATCTATTCAAAAAAAAGAAGTACTATAATTTTAAATAGTATCTTCTTCGATAAATTCTTCTTTTACTTCTTCATCTATTTGTTTTTCCACTTCTTTTTCTTCAATTATTTCATCCCATGGATCTTCTTCTTCATCTACTGCTATTTTTACTTTTACATCTCCTACAAGTTCAATTCCTAATTCTTTTTCAATTGTATATGAAACTTTGTTATTAACAATATCTACTTTAGAACAACTTGGTTGTTTTAGACTTCTAATAATTATTTCTTCATTTTCATTATCTGCATCTTCTCTTCTTCTTACTTTTACTATTTCTTGATAAGTATTTTGTTCTTTAAAAACTTCTGTTTTAGTATCATTATCATACGAATACCAAATATTTACATCATACGATCCATTAATAACAATAGAATCTCCTTGTTTTTCACCTTTAAAATTATGATTAATTACCCAGCATCCTAAAATAGTTGTTGGATTATTTGCAACTACTTGTTCTTTTGTAGTAGTAAAATTTTTCTTACCTTTACCTATAACGGCTTTAGTAACTATTTCTTTATAATTAGACATATTACTCCTCCTCTAATCTAGTTTATGCGATTAGTGAAAAAAACTATACTAATTATTAAAAAAGATACTAGCTAAATGCCAATATCTTGATTTAATTTATTATAGAAATAATCATTTAATTCATCTTTAACTAAATTAATCATTTCATTAACTACTTCTAAATTATTATTATATTCTACATATATAGGAATTTTGTTTAATTCAGATTCTTTTAATTTTAATTCTTCTCTTATTTTTTCATCATTTGTTCTTATATATTTTTTTTGAAGAGATTTGATTTCATTTATTTTCTTTTTTAAGCTTTCATTTTTATCCATTTTTTCTTTAATACTAATACAATTAATATATTCTTTTGTATTAATTATGTAATTAATAATGTCATCAAGTTTTTGTTCTGCTTCTTTACTTAACATGTCCATCAATACTCCAAGTCTTTGCTTCATCAATTATGACATCTACAATATCTCCAACTTTAATATCTTCTCCAGTAAAGTTAACTAATTTATTTGTTTCTGTATAACCAAAATACATATTTTTCTTTTCTGATATTCCTTCTGTTAATACCGCTACTGTTTTATTAATTAGTTTTTTATTATTTTCTAAGAAATATTTATTAACTATTTCATTTAATCTTTGAAGCCTTTCTTCTTTTTCTTTTAATGGTGTATCATCTTTTAATTTAGCAGCTGGTGTATTTTCTCGTGGAGAATAAATAAAAGTAAAGGCATTATCAAATTTACAATATTCAGCAATTTCTAAAGTTTCTTTAAAGTCTTCTTCTTCTTCATTTGGGAAACCTACAATTATATCTGTTGATATCGCAACATTTGGAATTGTTTCTTTTATCTTATTAAATAATTTTAAATAAGATTCTTTTGTATATCTTCTTCCCATAAGTTTTAATACTCTACTGCTTCCTGATTGTATTGGAAGGTGAACACTTGGCATAATATTTTTATACTTTGCCATTAATTCTACCATATGATCTGTAAAGTCCCATGGGTGTGATGTCATAAATCTTACTCTTGGTATATTGGTTAGGGCTACTTCTTCTAATAATTCTCCTAAACCATAATCTTCATATAAATCTTTTCCATAAGCATTAACATTTTGTCCTAGAAGAGTAACTTCTTTATAACCATCTTTTACTAGGTCTTTAACTTCTTTTATAATATCTTCTTTTTTTCTACTTCTTTGACTTCCTCTTGTATATGGAACTATACAATAAGTACAGAATTTATCACAACCATATATTATATTTACATATGCTTTATATGATTTATCTCTTTTTACAGGAATATCTTCTATTAGATCTCCTTCTTTTGAAAATACTTCTATTTGTCTTTCGTTTTTTTCCACAGAATTTGTTAATATTTCTGGTAGTTGATACAAATTATGTGTTCCAAAAACAAAATTTACAAATTTATAATCTTTTAGTATTTGATCTACTACTCCAGTTTCTTGAGCCATACATCCACATAATCCAACTATTAAATTACTATTAGTTGTTTCCTTTATATGTTTAAGTCTTCCAAGCATACCAAAGGCTTTGTTATGAGCATTTTCTCTAATTGAACATGTATTTAATAAGGCCAAATCTGCTTCTTCATAATTATCTACTCTTTTAAATCCTAATTTTTCTAATAATGCCGCTATATTTTCACTATCATGTTCATTCATTTGACAACCATAAGTTTTTAAATAATATGTCTTCTTAGAAAATTTGTTTAAATATTTATTATCAATTTTATAATTAACTGTTTGATATTTACTTTTTATTCTTTTTCTTGCTTCTTCATAATTTGGTAAATTCAAAGGTATCACTTCCACTTCTTTATGTATTATATATTTAAATTAAAAAAAAGTAAACCTAATACTATTTCTTAGTATATACTTTACCTTTTTTGATTTCTAAACTTTTTTTATGGATTTCATCATTTTCATATACATAATATTCTTTTTCTGCTTCTTTTCCATCTAATCTATCTAAATAGTCTTTAAAATTATCATTTTCTAAGATGTACTCAATAGTATTTTCAGAATAAATATTAAGTTTTTCTTTTTCTCCTTCAATTCTTTCTTTAAATAAAGGCATAATTTTAATATTATCTTCAAACATAGCAATATTTAATGAATTAACTACTTTTTCATAAGAAATATAATCTGAATCATTTCTAAATTTATCTTTTCTACTAGTAATATATCTACCTAAAATATTATCTTTACTTATTGAGATTTCCTCAACCTTATTTATATGCTTACTATCATATTTTATTTTTTGATTAAAAATTTTCATAGCTTCGTCACTTACTTCACTTGGAGTATCATCTAATACTGCGATTAATGTTAAACTATATCTTGCATCTAACATAATATAATTTTTATCATCTTTATTTATACTATAATTAATTTTTGACATAACCTTACCTCCTTTTTTATTATAACAAAAAAGCAATGCCTAGGCAATTGCTTCTACTAATACTGAA
>CAZYZU010000097.1:0-3212 GCA_964652065.1 uncultured Muribaculaceae bacterium | reverse complement strand
TAATAATGTATATTATAAGTTAAATCATAATAAATATCAAATTAAATATTTAATAAGTATTTAGCTGCGAAAATAAATAAAATTATGATACCTATTATTTTGGAAGTATTCCCTACTTTGTTACTTAATTTTTTTCCAAGGATTAGGCCACTAAATGTAAAGATTGCACTTACTATGGAAAATACAATTCCTGCTAGTATGATATTTTCATTATCTAGAGTTAGTGCAAGTCCTACTGAGAAACTATCTATACTTACAGCAAGACCAAATAAAAATAATTCTAGATAACTATCTAATTGATATTTATTATCACTCTCTTTAAAGGAAGTAATCATTTCTATTCCTAATATTAAAAATACTATTCCTGCGATAATATTTCCATATATTGAAAAATTTATTAAGAATATTTTTCCTAAATAGCCACTTAAATTGGGCATTATAAAATGAAATATACCAACTATAATAGATAAAGCTATTATCTTTTTCTTTTTAATACCATTAGTTCCATAAACAATTGCTAAGGAAAAGGCATCCATACTTAAACCTATAGCCATAAAAAAATAATAAAATAAAGAAGACATATTATCACCTTCTATATTTTATTATAGTTGTTTATGAAAAATACTTATCAATTACTTCTTTAACAAAATATTTATATTCAATATCAGATGTTTCTTCTTCTTCACCTTCTAGTAGACAAAGTGGTGGAAAAAGTACACACCAGAAGTTTTCACCTTGACCATTACCTAGTTTTACTACTAATGATTCGTATTCTCCTTCTTTATATGTTACTCCTTTATATGTTTTTTTAGGAAAATAGTTTTTTCCGTAATTAATTGTATATTCTTCATCTATATTATTTGATTTTAGTGTATTTTCTATATCTTCTTTAAAATTATTTATATTATTTTTTAATGTTAGTCTAGAGTTTTCTAAACTATTAGTTGTTTTTAAGATATTAGTTACATCTACTCCTAAGTTTTTAGCAACTAATTTTTTATGTTTTTGATCTTGATCACTATTACTATTTGCGATAACTCTAAATCTAATTGAATCTTTTGGTATTATAATTTCTTTATTTTCTTCGTTACTAATTAAAAATATTGTAGTTAAAGCTAATAAAATTATTATGATTTTTTTCATTAAAAAACCACCTTTCATATTAATAGTGGTTTTACTTTTTAAAATTTATTCATTTTTTTAAAATAAAGATCATTCTATCTTTATCTGATAAGTCTTTCTTTGCCTCGATTATTACATTTTCTAAATTGTCATTTACGATATTTATAATATCATCTTTTTGAGTCATTCCAATTTCAAAAGCAATTAAACATTTATCATTCATATACTTTTTAATATTAGTTAATATCTTTTTATAAATATCTAATCCATCTTCTCCTGCATATAAAGCAAGATGGGGTTCATTATTTTTGACAATATCCTCTATTTCTTCTTCTTTTTTTATATATGGAGGATTACTAATAATAATATCATATTTTTTATTTACATTTGTGAAAACATCACTTTCTATAAAGCCTACTTCTAAATTTAAATTAGTGGCATTTTTTTTAGCTACTTCTAAAGCTTTTTTACTTATATCTAATAAATCAACTTTAGCATTTGGTAGTTTTTCTTTTAATGTTAATCCAATTACTCCGCTTCCACAACCTATATCTAAGATATTTATTTCTTGATTAAATAATTCTTTAGCATATTTTATAGTGTTTTCTACTAATTCTTCTGTTTCAAATCTAGGTATTAAAACATTTTCATTTATTTCAAATTTATTTCCATAAAAGTTTACATTTCCAATAACATATTGTAAGGGTCTACCTTCATGTAATGATTTTATTTCTGATTTAAATTTTTTTACTTTGTCTTCATCTACGATATCATTTAAATGATTTAATAATTCTAAGGGATTTAGTTCTAATAAATCTGCAAGTAAAAACTTAACATGATCTGAATGACAATAACTTTTTCCATATACTATTAAATCGTCTATTTTCATAATATCTCCTTATTCTTCTACTGCTAACTTTCTTCTTTGATCTTCTGATATTAATGCATTAATTATATCATCTAAATCTCCATCCATAACACGATCTAATTGTTTTGTTGTAAATCCAATTCTATGATCAGTTACTCTATTTTGTGGATAGTTATAAGTCCTTATTTTTTCAGCTCTATCTCCTGTACCTATTTTACTACGACGAGCTGCTCCTTGTTGTTCTTCTTGTTCTTGTAATTTTTTTTCATATAGTCTTGCTTTTAAAACTTTCATTGCTTGTTCTTTATTTTGAATTTGACTTCTTTCGTTTTGACATGTAACAACTGTATTTGTAGGTAAATGGGTAATTCTTACAGCAGAATCTGTTGTATTTACTCCTTGTCCTCCACATCCACTTGATCTATAAATATCAATTCTTAAATCACTTGGATTTATTTCTACATCTACATCGTCATCTGCTTCTGGCATTACTAGAACAGTCGCAGTTGAAGTTTGAAGTCTTCCATTTGATTCTGTAGTTGGTACTCTTTGAACTCTATGAGATCCACTTTCATATTTTAAAAGTGAATATGCATTGTCTCCTTTTATTAAGAATTCTATTTGACTAAATCCTCCAGCAGCACCATCGACTGAGTTATATACTTTATAACTAAATCCTTGTTTTTCTGCATATCTTATATACATTCTAAATAAGTCTCCAGCAAATATATTTGCTTCGTCTCCTCCGGCAGCACCACGAATTTCTATTACAACATTTTTTCCATCGTTAGGATCTTTTGGAATTAATAATATTTCTAGTTCACCATCTAACTTTTGTTTTTCTTTTTCTAAATTACTTAAATCTTCTTTAGCAATATCAGATAATTCAGGATCTTTTGTCATTTCCTTACAATCTTCTATTTCTTCTAATACTTTTTTATATCTTTTATAACAAGTTACTAATTCTTCTAAATCAGATAATTCTTTTGATAACTCTCTAGTCTTTTTAATATCAGATAAAACTTCATTCTTTGTAAGTTCATTCTCTATTAAATTATATCTATCAAGGGTTGCTTCTAATCTTTCTATCATAGTAATCTTCCTTTCCTTAATCATTGATATTATAACATAATATCCATATAAAAACTAGAATTATTGTTCCAATTCTAGTTCATCTTCATCGATTACGACTAAATCTTTTAAGTCTTCATCTGTATCATCA
>CAZYZU010000096.1:0-3321 GCA_964652065.1 uncultured Muribaculaceae bacterium | reverse complement strand
TTATCTATCGATTTTATTTTAATATTATGATATTATCAATATGGTGATTAATATGAATAAAGATAGCTTATTAAAAAATATAATGAAAGGATTATTATGTATTTATCTATTCTTTGAAACTGTTTGGATTCAAAGATTTCTAATATATATATTTCATATAGAAAAAATTACAGATTCTGTTAGAACTATATTAAATTTCAGTTCTAATATAATATTTTGTGTTTTTCTAATATTTATGTTTAGAAAAGAACTTATTAAAGAGTTTAAAATATATAAAAAGAAATTATCAGATAATATTGATATTGGTATTAAGTATTGGTTAATTGGTATTACATTTATGATGTTATCTAATATAATTATTACTTTGGTTTTAGGAGCAAGTCAAGCAAACAATGAACAAGCCGTTCAAAAAATGATTACTGCTTATCCTCTTTTAATGGTTTTAAATGCTGGTATAATTGGACCAATAAATGAAGAGATATTATTTAGGAAATGTTTTAAAAATGTTTTTAAGAAAAAATGGTTATTTATATTATCCTCTGGAATATTCTTTGGATTTTTACATGTATCTGGTTCTATTGCTACTATGCTTTATACCCCATCGTTTGAAGTATTTAAACAATGTTTATTTATAATACCTTATTCATGTTTAGGACTTAGTTTTGCAACCATGTATTATAAAACTGATTCAATATATACATCTATATTTATGCATATGTGTCATAATACAATACTAACAATTATTTCAATATTAATATAAAAGAGAGATTATTCTTCAATCCCTCTTTTTATTTTGCTATCAAAGTATACTAATACTATAGATATAATAGCTTCAATTATTATTGATATAAAATAAATATTCCAAAAATCAGTAGTTACAATCATATTTCTTGTAAAAAGCATATAAATTATATGATTAGTTAACATTGAAAATATATAACTAAAATAAATTAAGACTGCTTCTTTTTTTATCTCCATATTTGATATAACATAATAATAGATAAATAAATTTAAAAACATACTAACAAAATATCCTAATACTTGACCAAATAATTGTAATAAATCAATTTGTTTACCTACAATATCATCAATCAATATAATAAACGCTACAATAATTAAACTTGAAATTATAATCGATTTAAATGAATCTTTAAAACCAAATTTCTTTGTTATATAGTTACTTACAAATATTATTACTGGTAACAATATTACTGCAAAAGAGATATTAAATCCCATAAATGGAAAATGATAACTATTAAGTGCTGTAGCTAAAATTGATGTTGTTGCGAGTAAAAAGGCAATTAATAAGAATTCATTATTTATTTCTTTTTTAGATAATTTTTTCTTTCTAGTTCTTTTTTTTGTAGTTATTTTCGTTTTTGTTTTTTTTATTTCTTCTGTTTCTTTTTTTTGTCTTGGCATTATATACACTCCTTTATGATTACTATCTATTTTATAATATCACGTTTTTTTAAAAATTAAAATAAATTTAGTAAAATATATGATACAATATATAATAGGTGAAGCTTATGTCAAGTCGTGAAGAAAAAAACAAAGAAAAACAATTAGCTATTGAAGAAGAAAAGAAAAGAGAAAGACGAATAAAATTTTTTAAATTAACTATTAAAATATTTATTATTTGTCTTACCCTGTTTTTTATAATGTTCTTTTATACAAAATATTCTTCTATAACTGGTATCATTGTAAAAGAAACAAGAATAAAAAGCGAAAAAATACCAGAAAGTTTTAATGGAATTAAAGTTATTCAATTTTCTGATTTATATTATGGTTCTACTATTTTTGATGATGAGGTTAAAAACTTAGTAAAAATAATTAATAAACGCAAACCAGATATTGTCATCTTTACAGGTAATTTAATTGATAAAAATTATTCTATAAAAATTGAAGAACAAGAAAAATTAATAAATGAATTAAAAAAAATAAATTCAACTATTGGTAAATACGCTGTTAGTGGTAAAAATGATAATGATAAATTTTCTGTAATTATGAATCAATCTGAATTTAATATTTTAGATAATAATTATGATTTAATTTATAATAAAGATAATAATCCTATTTTAATTACAGGCCTTTCAAGTTTAATTAATAAAAAACGAGATATTAATAATTCTTATCGCTATTTTAAGGAAGAAACTCATAATTCTAATATTTACTCCATTAGCATAATGAGTGAAACTGATGATTTAGATGATATTATTTCAGAATATCCTAATGATTTAGTTCTTGCGGGAAACTCATTAAATGGTGAGATTAGAATTCCTGGTATTGGAGGATTAATATCACAAAGTGGTTCTAAAAAATATAAAAATCCTTATTACAAGTTGAATAATACAAAAGTATTTGTTTCTAGTGGTATAGGATCACCTGATGTTGGATTTAGACTTTTTGCAAGACCAAGTATTAATTTCTTTAGATTAACAAACAAAAAATAGTTTAACTATTTTTTTTTGCATATATTTTTATATTACCTATTTTTCTATTAGAAAGATAAATATCAATATTTCCTACTACATCATTATTACTATAATTTTTTGTTTTAGTAATTTTTACTATTGTTTTTATATTATTTACTTCTTCTTTAGTTAATGGGTATGAAAAAGATTTTTTTAAATATAATTTATCTGGAAAAAATGCTTTATCAATATCAAAATTATTTTTATCAATTATAGTATATTTTTTATATTTTTTATAAATATATTCATATAAATTTTTATGTGTTTGATATTCATTTCCGTCATTTAATGTTACGATTGTAAGTCTTAATTTATTTTTTTTTGCTGTCGTAACTAGTGTTCTACCTGCACTTGGTGTATATCCATTCTTTCCTCCTGTACAATATTTATAACTATTTAATAATTTGTTTCTATTAATCCATAAGTAACTTTTATTTTTAGTTTTTGCTTCGTATTCTTTAGTTTTAGTTATTTTTCTATATAATTTATAATTTTTATATGTATATTTTGAAAGTAAAGCCATATCATAAGCAGTTGAATAATTCTTTGTTTTTTCATCTAATCCATGACTATTTGAAAAGCTCGTATTATTCATACCTATTTCTTTAGCTTTTTTATTCATTTCTTTTACAAATGTTTCTTCATCTTTTTCTACATTATTAGCAATAACTACAGCAGCATCATTACCACTTCTAAGTAGTAATCCATATAATAAGTCATTTAAAGACATTTTTTCTTTATATTCTAAATAAATACTAGTTCCATACATTTCTAATATTTCTTCTTTCGCAGTATAAATATCTTTTATATTTGCTTTTTCTAAAGCTATTGTTGCGGTCATTATTTT
>CAZYZU010000095.1:0-3334 GCA_964652065.1 uncultured Muribaculaceae bacterium | reverse complement strand
TATTTCTTTATATAAATTTTTTTAATAAAGTTAACAACTAGTGAATATATTACAACTAAAACGATAACAAATAGATAATAATTTATGGGAAGAACTACATAATTAAATGATTTTATATTACATAATAATATTGGTGTTATTACAGTTAATATTATTGATAATAGAGTTAATAAGGTTAGGGGTTTACTTGCATTAGATTCAATAAATGGTTTCTTTGCTGTTCTTACATTGTGAATAATCATTAGTTCACTTATTAGACACATTACAAACCATGCAGTTTGAAAATATGCAGCTGTGTTTATAGAATTGTATTTTAATATAAACCAGAATATTAAGAATGATAAGACGTCGATTAAGGAACTTGTTATACCCATAACTTTCATAAATCTTGATATTCCTTTTGTATCCCATTTTCTAGGTTTTATTAAAAATTCTTTATCAACATTATCGTAAGGTATTCCAATTTGTGAAAAATCATAAATAAAATCTTGAATTAACATTTGAATAGGGAGTAATGGTAAGAATGGTAGAAATATACTCGCTATCATAATTGAGAAAACATCTCCAAAATCTGCGCTTAGAGCCATTTTCATATATTTAATAATATTTCCATATACTTTTCTTCCTTCAATAACTCCATCATAAAGAACTTTTAAACTCTTTTCTAGTAGAATAATATCACTTGCTTCTTTAGCAATATCTGTTGCACTATTTACTGATATACCAATGTCAGCTTGATGAAGGGAAGGGGCATCATTAACACCATCACCCATATATCCAACTACATGTCCAATTTTTTTATATAATTTTACAACTCTTTCTTTTTGTAAAGGATTAAGTCTTGCAAAAATATCAACGTCTTCTATTTTTTTTGATAATTCTTCATCATTCATTTTATCAATATCAGTACCTATTAAGATATTATCTCCATTTAATCCTACAACATTACAAATATTTTTAGTGGCAAATGGATTATCTCCTGTAAGTATTTTAGTATTAATTCCAATCTCTTTTAATTTATTAAGAATATTTTTTACATCTTTTTTAGGAGGATCTAAGAATCCAACAAATCCGATAAATGTTAAGTCTTTTTCAAATGAGGCATTAAAATTTTCTTTTCCTGAATATTTGTTTTTTTCTGCTAAAGCAATAACTTGCATGCCACTTTCTGCCATACTTTCAGCTTTTACTTTAATATTATTTATTAAGTCATCTGTAATTTTAGTTTCTTTATTTTTTATTTTTACTTTTGTACAACTTTTAATTACTTCTTCTAAGGCACCCTTAGTAATCATTTTGTAATTATTTGTCTTTTTGTTTTTTACAACAATGCTCATTTTTTTTCTATTATAATCAAATGGTATTTCATCTATTTTTTCATAATCATTTATAATAGTATCTATTTTATTTAACTTACTATAACTTATAATTGCTTTATCAACTAAATTTTTAAGACCTGTTCCAAAGTAACTATTTAAATAAGCATAATCAAGAATGTCTATATTTTCATGTCCTTCGGTATCAATATATTTTTGAAGTGTTATCTTATCTTCTGTTAAAGTACCAGTTTTATCTGTACATAAAATATCTATAGCACCTAAATTTTGAATTGATTCAATTCTTTTTACTAATGTTTTTTTCTTTGCTAGTGTTTTACTTCCTTTGGTTAAATTTACATTTACAATCATAGGAAGCATACTGGGAGTTATTCCAACAGCGACTGATAGGGCAAAAAGAATGGCTTCTTTAAAATCCCCCTTTATTAAGCCGTTAACAATTAGTACAAATAAACATACTATAATCATATATCTAATTAAAAGTTTTGTAATGTTATTCATACCAATTTCAAAGTTTGTTATTTCCTTTTTGTTATCAAGTTCTTTTCCCATATTTCCTAGATATGTATTAAAACCTGTGTTAATTACTAAAGCTGTTGCTGTACCACTTATAACTGATGAACCCATGAAACAAATATTTTCAATATCAAATATGTTTTCGCTTTTATCTGGGGTAGCATGTTTTTCTATAGGAATACTTTCACCTGTGAAAACTGATTGATTAATAAACAAATCTGTACTTTCTAATATTATTATATCTGCAGGTATAATAGATCCAGCATTTAATTTTACTATATCACCAATTACTACTTTCTCTGTTTTTATTGTTTTTTCTTTATTTGCTCTTAAAATATTTGCTGAAGAAAATATTTCACTTTTTAATTTTCTATTAAATTTATATGTTGAATAATCTTGAAAAAATCTTATTAATGCACTTACTAAAGCAATACCTACAATTATACTGGAACCAATTGTATCACCTAATAAAAAATTTATTATTGCTAAAAAAATTAGTATTAAAATAAACTGATCTTTAAATGATATTAAGAAGAAATATATCCATGGTTTTTTATCATCTTTTATAACAATATTTAAACCATTATCAGTAATTCTTTTATTTACTTCGTTGACTGATAATCCTTCCATATTTGATTTATACTTATTAAGTATTTCTTCTTTATTTAATTTTGATATATCTTTATAGTTATTATATAGATTATCATTATTATAGTTAAGACTCTTTTTTTTTCTTTATTTTGAAAATATCTATCATTTAAATAGCCTCTATAATAGTTATTATATCACTAAAAAAGAATCATGATTAACGATTCTTGTTTTTTGTAAGTTTTTTAATTTCTTCAGTTAACATTTCATCAAAAATAGGTTTGTCTTTGTTTTTTTGTTTTTATTTATTAAAATTTTGATTACTTCTTAAATTTAATTTGTCTTGTTTTTCAATTTTACTAATTTTATTTATATTCATAATTAAGCTCCTTTATTAATTATATGTTATACTATAAATATATATTTTACAATAGGAGGTATTATGAAATTAGAAAAATCATGTGGAAGTATAGTATTAAATAATAATCAAGTTTTATTAGTTAAACATAATGCTGGTCATTGGGATTTTCCTAAGGGTCATGTTGAGGAGGGTGAAACTTTAGAAGAAACAGCAATTAGAGAAGTTAAGGAAGAAACTAATGTATTAATAGAGGTTAATTCAAATTATCGATATGTAACTAGATATAGTCCAAAAGAAAATGTTTTAAAAGATGTTATTTACTTTTTAGGTAAACCTTTATCAAATGATTTAAAAAATCAGGAAGAAGAGGTTAGTGAAGTTAAGTTTGTTGATATAGATCAGGCTTTATCATTAATTACTTATGATAATAGTAAAAAGATATTAAAAAAATTATTACAAGATTTAAAAAAGGATAACTAAAATAGTAATTAGATATTCTTTTTCTTTGATATAATTTTTATTAATGGTATAC
>CAZYZU010000094.1:0-3546 GCA_964652065.1 uncultured Muribaculaceae bacterium | reverse complement strand
AAAATAAAAAAATTAGATAGGTTTTATTTTATCTAATTTTTATTTTTCTTTTTTCAAATCTTTCTAGGTTTTTATCAATTTCATTTATTATCGCTTTATATCTTATTGGTAAAATATTTCTAAATAATAATTCTTTTTCTAAAAGAGAGTTTAATTTTTTCCATTCATTACGACTACTTCCAAAATTATATTTTCTTTCTAAATTTCCTTTATTAAAAACTAAAGCATTAAGTACTTTTTCTTTACCCAATGTTGAAAAAATCATATCACTACTTTTTTTTGCTTCTGAATAATTAGATGAAGAAGAGTCCTGTATTCTTCGATCTGTTCTTTGTATTATTTCTGTTGCGATAGTTTCCATAAATCCTTCATTTAAAATGTCATTTTTAGATTTAGTATCATTAGAAATTGCAACTCCATTTCTTTGATATACTTTCCCTTGTTTTCTTACAAAAACATTTATTTTTCCACATACAGCATGACCAAATAATTCATGAGCCATAATATGATAATCTCTATCACTTAAACCTGGGTGCGAAACAATTATTTGATCAAATCTTTTACTCTTATTTCTATTTAGAAAATAAAACGCTTCTGGATCTTTTGAACAACTAAATATTGGAGGTGCCTCAATAATACTTTTATTATCAGTTATTTCATCAATAACATCATTTGCACTTTGATTATTACTCCATTCGTAAAAATATGCATCTTTAATAACATCTAATATGACATTTTCATATTTAGAACCAAAAAATTCAATTGCAGCATCTAATAGAATATTAACTTTTTCTTTAGTTGCTTTCCCATTACCATTGATTATTTTCAAATTTTCCATTTTATCACCACTTATAAGTGGATATTATAACACAATTTATTTGTTTTTAAAATAATTTTTTATCTCATCATAATCTGAATAATATTCTTTTCTGTCTTCAATCGCCATATACGTATCTCTTCCTTTTCCAAGAATTAAAATACAATCATTTTCTAAAGTATTATCAAAAGCATATTTTATGGCCTTACTTCTATTAATAATTCTTTTATAATTTTCTAAATTTGTATCTGAAATCATATCATCAATAATATCATTAACATTTTCATATCTTGGATCATCCATTGTAAAAATAGTTAAATCAGTATTTTCCAATAAAAATTTCCCTATTTTTTTACGTTTTTCTTTTTCTCGTCCACCTGCTGATCCAGTAACTACAATAATTCTATTAAACTTATTTTTTACAGAATTAACAATGTTTTTTATACCATTTTCTGTATGAGCATAATCAAGAATTATTTTATAATTTTGATTAAAATCTAATTGTTCTCCTCTACCCTTAATATTTTTCATGTTTTTTATAGAATTAATCAATATATCTATTGGCATTTTTTCTAAGTAACAGACTATAAATGCTGCGGTTAAATTATAAACATTATATTCTCCAATAAATGAGCTTTCTATTAAATAACAGGTATTGTTATAGATAAGCTCAAATTTTGTTTTATTATTTATAAAAGTAATATTTTTTATTTGGAAATCACTATTTTTATCTTTTCCATATGTATATATTTTGTTTATTGTTTTATTTTTAATTGTTTTTTGATTTGGATCATCATTGTTAATAATAACTATCCCATCACTTTCAACTAAATCTAATAACTTTAATTTTGAATTTATATAATTATCTATTGTCTTATGAATATTTAAATGATCTTCTGTTATATTGGTATAAATTATATATTTAAATTTAAAACTATCTACTCTTTTATGAAGCAATGCTTCACTTGAAACTTCCATAGAAATATTTTGGTAATTTTTTTCTTTAATCATATTAAAATATTTATATAAATTTTCTATAGTTGGGGTTGTGTTATTTGTTTTTATAAATTCATTAGAAAGTTCTATTCCATTTGTTCCGATATATGCAGTTTTTTTGAAATTGTCTAATATTTGTTTAATCATTGTTGCAGAAGTTGTTTTTCCGTCGGTTCCAGTTATTCCAATTAAATTTAATTCATTGTTATAATCATAGAATTTTTTGCAGATATCTATTAATGTCTTTTCAATATCTTTTACAACAATTACAGGTATACTAGCGATAATCTTTTTTTGTGTTATTACAGCTTTTGCTCCATTATTTATCGCATCTTTTATATATAAACTATGATCAACATTATAACCTTTTATAGCAACAAATAAATCTCCATCTTCTATTTCTCTTGAATCTATCTTTATATCTTTAATAAGAGTTTCATATTCACAATTAATAATTTCATTTAATTTTTTCATTATAACCTCCTATTTTAATATATGAAATAGTTTATAATAAGATAAAAAAGGATATTAATCCTTTTTTGTATCTTTACTTTTTTCTGCTTTATCAAGCGCTATATCATAATATTCTCTTACTTTTTCTTCTATCTCATCTTTTAATTCAGGAGTATCCTTTAAAAGTAATTTAGCATTTTCTTTTCCTTGTCCAAGCTTTTCTCCATTATATGAGAACCAAGCTCCTGTTTTTTCAACTATTCCTGCTTCAACACCTAAATCTATAAGTTCTCCTTCATGAGAAACTCCTTCTCCATACATAATATCAACAACTGCTGTTTTAAACGGTGGAGCTACTTTATTTTTTACTACTTTAACGGTTGTTTTATTACCAACAATTCCATCACCCATTTTTAATTGTTCATTACGTCTAATATCAAGTCTAATTGTTGAATAGAATTTTAATGCTCTTCCACCTGGAGTTGTTTCAGGATTACCAAACATAACTCCAACTTTCTCTCTTAATTGGTTAATAAAGATAGCTGTTGTTTTTGTTTTATTAATTGTTCCTGACAATTTTCTTAATGCTTGTGACATTAATCTTGCTTGAAGACCAACATGAGAATCTCCCATTTCTCCATCTATTTCTGCTTGTGGAACAAGCGCTGCAACTGAATCTATTACAACAATACTTACTGCTTCACTTCTTACTAAAGCTTCACATATTTCTAAGGCTTGTTCTCCTGTATCTGGTTGTGATAATAATAATTCATTTATATTTACTCCAAGTCTTTCTGCATAAACAGGATCAAGAGCATGTTCTGCATCTATAAATGCTGCTCTTCCACCTTTTTTTTGTTGTTCTGCAATTGCTTGTAATGCAAATGTTGTTTTACCACTTGATTCTGGTCCATATATTTCTATTATTCTTCCTCGTGGAAAACCACCTACTCCTAAGGCAACATCTAGGGATAGACATCCTGTTGAACAAACATCCATTTGTGTATGAGTGTTTTCTCCCAACTTCATAATAGAACCTTTTCCAAATTGTTTTTCTATATCATTTAATACTTGTTCTAAGGCTTTATCTTTATCCTTAATTGTCTCTTTAACTACTTTGCTCATTTTATCCTCCTTGCAAATAACTTACAATAATATTGTATACTATCGCAAAAAAAAAAGCAAGAGTTTTTTCGAACAATTGTTTCATTTTAAAATATTGATAATAAAAAGCCTTATTATATAAAGGCTTTGTCTTTAATTTAAAACTTCTTCTTTTG
>CAZYZU010000093.1:0-3548 GCA_964652065.1 uncultured Muribaculaceae bacterium | reverse complement strand
ATTTATTATTTTGTTATTAAAACAATTGTCCAAGGGAATGATGTATATACTTTAAAATTATCTATATTATTTTCTTTTAAAAAATGTATAAACTGTTTCTTTGTCCATTTATTAACGTGATCATTTGGATTACCTAATCTACTTATATTTTTTAATGATAGTAAATTCCCTAATGAAAAAAATGGTTCGTTTGGTACACTAATTATAAGTTTATTTTTACTGATTTTTTGGAGATTTTTTAAAATTTGTGATGGCTTTTTTAAATGCTCTAAAACTTCTAAAGCTATAACAATATCAAACTTTTCAATATCTGAATTAATACTGTACAAATCTTTATTTTTATATTTAATCATTTTATTATTCCTTTTTGCATATTTAAGTGCATTTTTGTTTGTATCAAAACCTGTTATATCTTTTATTGCTGTTTTTAAATATATTTCATTTGAAATAAATCCCTCACCACAACCAGCATCTAAAAGTGATGTTTTACTATCACTTTCTTCTAATAAAAATAAATTTTTTTTATAAATTTTTTAATCATTATTTGTTTTAATTTGTTTTTAGAATAGTATTTTTGATAGTTTGTACTTGTCATAAATTAACACTTCCTTTTTAAATTTAAATAAAAGAAAATGCTATATTTCTTTGTTAAAAATTAGCATTTATTACGATGAATTTATTTTTTATCATTTGATACTTTGTTTATATAATTCAATTCTTTCTTTTATTCTTTCTTTTCCTAGGATTTTTAAAATTGAAAATAAATCAGGGGATTTTGTTCTACCTGTTACAATAACACGTAATGCTTCACATACATCTCCGACATGACCTTTAAAGTTATCTGTGTTTTCTTTATATTCTTTTGGGCTTGCTGCATAACCATTATTTATACTAAATTCTTTTATATTGTTAAACCATTTTTCATTAGAATTAGCTAAATCTAATATATTTAAATAATCTTCTATTAATTTAACATCATAAATTTTTTCGGAATCATTTTTCTTATATTGCTCTTTTTTAAATATTGAATCTATTGCATAAGAAAATTCTTCTTTTACATCACTATATTTTATAATATCTTTACGTGGACGTTTTCCGTCTTTTTCAATATTTAAAAATTTAATCATATCATCTTTATTATCTTCTAGAATTTTGTGATATTCTTTATCAAATTTTTCTGTATATTTAAGTGTTTCTTCATATACTTTTTGCGCACTTGTTTTAGAAAGATAAGTTTTTGAAATATTATATAGCTTATCTAAATCAAATAAAGTTCCACTTGTTGGCATCTTTTTAAAAGTAAATTTGAAATCATTATAAGATTTCTCTGTATTTTGATTATACCATTCTTCAAAATTAGTATTAGTAATTGTTGATAAATATAGTTTTACAGCTTCTATTGGTATACCTTCTTCTTCGTAAAAACTTACTTTTGCTTCAGGATCTTTTCTTTTGGAAAGCTTTCTAATAATTCCATTATCTTTTTTGTTAACAGTTGCGTGATGTGCATATTTAACTGGTTTAAAACCTAAAACTTGAAATAGTTGAATATGCACTGGAATACTAGATACCCATTCATCTCCTCTTATAACATGAGTTGTATGCATTAAATGATCATCTATTACATGAGCAAAATGATATGTAGGTGTTCCATCTTTTTTTAATAGGACAATATCCATATCGCTCTCTGGAAATTTTATTTCTCCTTTGATACAATCTTTTACTGTTATTTCTTTATTTGAATCTCCGGGTGATTTTAATCTAATAACATATTCTTCATTATTACTTATTTTTTCTTTTATTTCATCTAAAGATAAGTCTCTATCTACAGCGTAATGACCATAAATGCCTATTTTAATTTTTTGAATTTCTTGTTCTTCTCTTATTTCGCTTATTTCATTTTCTGTTAAAAAACAAGGATATGCATAATTATTTATGATTAAATCTTTTACGTAAGTTTGGTAAATTTCAGTTCTTTCACTTTGAATATATGGTCCATATTCTCCACCAATTGATGGACCTTCTTGTGGTTTTATATTAAATGCATTTAAATCATTAAAAATACCTTCTATACCATTTTCAACAGTTCTTTTTGAATCTGTATCTTCTATTCTTAAATAAAAAACACCATTACTTTGTTTAGCATAAACACTATCAATAAAAGAACCAAGTAAACTTCCCATATGAACAAAACCAGTTGGTGATGGAGCAAATCTAGTTACCATTGCTCCTTCTCCTAAATCTCTATTAGGATATTTTTCTTCATAATAATTTCTATTTTTTATAATATTTGGAAATAGGATTTCCGATAATTCTTTTCTTTCTTCTATATTCATAAATACACACTCCTTGTATTGCAATCTTTTGGTTGCCCTAGTTAGATTCGAACTAACGCGTCGTGCTGTCAGAGAGCACTGCCTTACCACTTGGCCATAGGGCAATATACAATTTACATTGTATACTATTTTTTAAAAAAAATAAAGTACTATTACTTCGCTAATACTTTATTTCTTCTTTTAGTTGGTTGATATCCAATTTTATTAATTAACTTCGTATTTGGATTAATACTTTTCATTTCTGCTCTTGTTTTTTGAATAGTATCAGTTTTTTGGAAATGTCCTTTTGTTGTTGCTCTTATAATACTATCAAGTTCATGAAGCGAATATTCAATTGGGTGTTCAAAATCAAACATTTCAAAGAAATTAGCAACTGGTACTTTTACAATATCTGATGCTATCATTTTTTCAGAATTAAATAATTCTATAATTCCATTAAAATCTAATACTTCTGAATCAAGTAAAACGTTAAATTCTTTGATTAAATTTATGGTAGTATTTCCTTTTTTGAAGATTCTTTTATTACTTAATTCTGCATCTAATTTCATTGCATATAGTGATTTATAAAAATTTTCTATATGACTTTGTTCTACTTCATTTTTTAATTTACATGGTATTTGGATATATTTTCTTGTTTTTTGATCAATATATGCCAAAGTTTTTTTATTTTTATTCATTTTTATTCTCCTTTTTTGTGACTTTTTTAGTATATAATTCAATTTTGTCGAATTATGTCGATTATGCTGATTGCTCTTGCGCTTGCATATTATAACATATATT
Organism: uncultured Muribaculaceae bacterium; assembly: GCA_964652065.1. GTDB lineage: Bacteria > Bacillota_I > Bacilli_A > RF39 > UBA660 > UMGS995. The sequence continues at coordinate 432 of CAZYZU010000093.1, read as the reverse complement.
ATGTTTTTAGTCAAAAAAATAGTAGGCTAATGCTACTTTCTAAAACTTTTAGTAAGTGTTTTATAATTTTCTTTATGTGCTTTAACAACAATATTCTTTCTTGTTTCATCTAATTTTGCAGTATATTCAAAAAAACTATGATTATCTTCTGTTATTGTTCTAATTACTAGATCAAAATATTTATCTAAAAATTTAAAAGCATTACTTGAAATTATTTCTTGATTATCATTTCTTGATACTAAAAGTGTATTTTCTTCATTTGTTTGACTTATTTTATATTGGTCTTCCTTCCCATATTCTATAAATACATAACCTTCTTCTACTATATTTTCCAAAATATCCCTCCTGTTTTTTTGCATATTATAACATATCGATATATTATTTACAATAAAAAAGATATTGAAATTCAATATCTTTTAATATCTTATGGTA
>CAZYZU010000092.1:0-3614 GCA_964652065.1 uncultured Muribaculaceae bacterium | reverse complement strand
ATTTCATCTGGATTTCCATACATATCTGTATAATATTTTACATTTTGAATAAAAACATATGTAATATTTCCTGTTACCCATATTAATGTCTGTGTAAACACCTTGAAACTCATTAGTAAAAATGTTAAAAAAATCAATAATAATGTTGCTTTCTTATTTTTTGGATTTATTATCTTCATTATAAAATAAATAATACTAGTTGTTACTAAACTACTTATAATATTCCACATCCACTTTCTGTACGTTAAAAATACTATAATAATTCTACTTATAATTCTTCCTTCCCAAGTAAAATATTTATTAAATGCATATTTTATTGGGCTATTACCTAAAATCAAAAAATTTTCCCAATCATCATTTGAAAGTGGAGTTAAAAAACATAATATGAAAAAAAATAAAAAAAGAATAAAAAAATATTTTTTTTCATCTTTTCCAATTTTATATTTCAATTTTTTCTAATTTTTTTACAACTTCTTTTGTTACATCTACTGCTTTATCGCGAAGTTGTTCTGCTTTTTCTTTTAAGATTGGGGTTCCTTTTTGAATCGCTAAATCAACTAAATCATCTGCCTTAGTTTTAATTTCACTACCTTTTTTCTTGGCAATTTTTAAAACCTTTTCTTTGTCTAATTCAGATAATTCCTTTTTAATTTCAGTAATTTTTTTATCAAACTCTTCAATTATTTCATCCTTATCTAAAGATTTAACTTGATCCATTAATTCATCAAATTTCTTTTTTAAATCTCCTCTTAATTCTTTTCCCTTTTTAGGAGCAAATAATAATCCTAATCCTGCACCTATTGCTGCCCCAACAATAAATTTTCCTGTTCCTTTTTTACTCATAATAATCTTCATCCTCCTTTTTTCTTTTAAAAACTTTACTAATTGTATCAATTACTGTTCCTACTATCTTACTACTAATTGCATCTATACTTGAAGTAGTTTTATCAATAACATTAAATAATCCATTTAATGAATTAACCTTATTTTCAACATTGTCTAATATTCTATCTGCTTTATCAAGCATTTGAATCATTTTAATTCCTAAAATAATTAATACTATCAATAATATTATGCCAAAAGTCGTTAGTAATATTCCTAAAACACTACTCAATCCTGCCATATTTATTTCTCCCTCTCTTATTCCTTATCATACATTGAATCAATTAAATCAAATAAATTGTCATCATCCGTATCTTCATTTGGAGCTTTTTTTGCAACTTTTACAGTTTCTTCAATTATTTTTGGTTCTTCATCATCTTTTTCTTCACTATATTCTTCTTTGGTTCTTCTACCAGTTGCCTTTGATTTTGAAGTATCTTTATAATCTACATTATATTCTAACCCTAAATCTTCAAAATATTCTTCAGCATCACCCATTGTTACTTTTTTAACTTCAGGAGTATCTGTATCAGCACTTAAATCCAGTAATTTGCTGTCTTCTTCAATTTCTACTTCTAAATCTTCTTCATATTCTGTTTTATCATCAACGCCTAAATTTATGTCATCAGCAAGCGTTCCATAAGCTTTTCTTCTTACATCATCAACATTAATATTTTCTCTAGCATAACTACTTGTTAATCTAATTTCTTTTTTTGGTATTATTTCTTCTTTTTTGTAGTTTTTATCTAAAACGCCATAAATTGGAGATATTATTGGTGATGGTTTAAAGTATGTTTTTTCTTCATGTTTTTCATACGCTCCATACTCATGTTCTGGTATTTCAATATCATCTAGTCCATATGGCTTTGATTCTTTTCTTTTCTTGCCTTGATATAATTTTTGTTCTTCTTCTTTTTCAATTTTTGTAGCAATCACTTCTTTTTTCTTAGGCTTTTCATTTAATACTTCATCATCCATTTCAAAATCATTATCATTCATCATTGGAAATTTAAAGTCTTTTTCTTCAATAGTTTTATCTGCTAAAACTTCACCAAGATATTCATCCTCTAATTCTTCTGGTTCTTCAACAATCTTTTTAGGTTCTTTCTTTTCTGCCTGAACAATTTTCTTTGCAATTGGCTTTTCTTCTTTTACTTTTTCTCTAAAAGTTTCTTTTCTTGATTTTTCTTTTTTTATTTCTTTTCTTTTAGGTTTTTCTTCTACTTCTACATATTCTTCTTCAAAAAGAGCGTTTTTTAGTTTATCTAACAATTTCATAAGGCACCTCTATTCTCCTTCTTCGATTTCTAAATTATCTTCATCTGTAGTTGATTCTTCAGGATCATACTCTTTTACATAATCAAGAAAGTCACTTGTATTTTTCTTTGTTTCAAAAATATTATAATTTTCTTCTTTATAATTTAAAATATTTTCTCCTACAATTGTATCTAGAACTTTATCATTATATTTAACTGATGATAAAATCGAACTAATATCTGTTAAAGCATCTGTTAAATTATCTTTAGATACATAAGCTTCTATTTTAGTGTAATTAAGCATTGCTTCAATAAAATAGTAGTCTTTCACTTCATTTATTTCTAAATATCCAAATTTATCTTTGGTTTTTATTTCTTTTGAATAATATGCTTTTTTATCTACTTTATATTTTTGTTCTACTTTATGATATCTGCTGATAACATCTACATATAAATAATAGTGATTGTTATATTGATCACTTAAATAAGCATTATATTCATTTTTATTTAGAAACTTTAATCCTCTAGGTACATAATAACTATAACCTTCAAAATTAACATTTTTTAGTTTTGAGTTTTTTTTCATTACTGTTTCTATTACTTTATCTATACTATTTGTATTTAAGCTTGCACATCCTGTTAAAGACAAAGTTAATATAGAGAGTAAAACAATTAACTTTTTCATATTTCACCTACTCTTATTACATTATAACAAATATTTCACAAAATAAAAATATTTTAATGCATTATTTACTATTTTGGACATTTTCACTAGTTGCCTTTAGTGAGTAAATAGGCATATTTTTACTAGAAAATCTATCTTCATATTCTGTTGTTATTAAGTTATCTTCCTTTTTATGAAGATCAAATGTAACATCATTTAAATTATAATTATGATTACTTAATGTTTCTATCGAATACGTAAATAAGTCTGTGTTATCAGTTCTTATATATATTTCTTTTGAATCCTTAAAAATCTTATCATATTTATCTAAGAATATTTTACTAGTTAATCTTCTAGAATGATGTCGAACTTTAGGCCATGGATCTGAGAAATTTAAATATATCCTTGATATTTCTTTAGAAAACACTTCATCAATTTCTAAGGCATCCATTCTAATTATTAATAAATTTTCTATATCATCATCAATTTTAGGAAGTGCTTTAGCAACTATAGAATCAAATCTTTCAATTCCTATATAATTTATATTTTTATTTTTTTTAGCATTTTCGATTATAAATTTGCCTTTTCCCATACCTATTTCAATATATATAGGATTAGTATTATTAAATATTTTATGCCACTTAGTTATATTTTCTTTTGGATTTTTAATTAAAAATTTTGAACTATTAAGAATTTCTTCCTTGTTCTTTACATTTCTTATTCTCATTTAATCACCTTTTTCATAATTTTTCCTATAAGCTATTTTATCACATCTATATCTTAATTGCATATAATAAAGCGAATAAAGGAGA
>CAZYZU010000091.1:0-3701 GCA_964652065.1 uncultured Muribaculaceae bacterium | reverse complement strand
TATTCAAATTAATTTATCTTTTTATTTAGTGAGTACTTGACAGGTACTAGTATCGATGTTTGCTTTTTAGTTTACTATTTTATTCTGTAGCTTCTTTTCTTGTCATAACAATTCCAAATACAATAGCTATAACAACAAATATAATAATTAAAACTGCAAGAATATCTTTACCGATGTTACTATCATTTTTTCCATTAGTAACATTATTTATTACATCTGTTCTTTCACTTGCTTTTTTATTATATTCACTTTTAATTTTACTTAATATTTCATCATCATAACTATCTGCATAACCACTCCAAGATTTATTTCCAACTACGATATATGGAACACCATCAACTTTGTCACCTAACTTATCAGCGACCTTTTCCATTAATTCATTATTATCAGTATTGTTCCATACCTCATATGTTTTTACATTGAAATACTTTCCTTCTTTATCATAAATACTAGCAAAATGTAAAATTGCATCAAAACAGTGACTACAAGTTCCACCTCTAAATAAATATACATTTATTTTTTTGTCATCATCTTTATATCCTGATAAGTCATAGCTTTCTAATTCAGCTACAGCATCAGCATAACTACTTTCATTTTTGAAAGTTTCAATTTCTTCACTAACGGCTTCATCTAAACCAGTTACTTCAGTTTTTGCTGAAACATTATTAGGAATAATTAATATTGATAGTAAAATAATTGTAAGTGTTGTAATAATTAAATTTTTTTTCATTTTCTATCTCCTCTCTTAATAATAATATCACAAAATTATATATCTTTCTACATTTTAAAAAGGTATTAAATCTAACTGCTTTTTTTATAGTTAGAGTTATAAAAATATGTTTATTGATAATAAATTTTTTTAGTGATAATATATTTTTATATGAACATATTAATAATATGAGTATATGAAAGGATGATAATATGAAGGAAATAACTTTAAATTTATTAAAAAAGTATGAAAAAAATTTTGATAATAATAAAATAAACGAAGTAGCAATGAATACTGTAGTTAATAATGGTATTACAAAATCTGCTATAAATTATGAGGAGGTTAGAAAATCAAGGCATAATTATTCAATTTCAATTGAAACTGGTGATATTACTAATCAAAAACAATCTGGTAGATGTTGGATGTTTGCGGCACTAAATTTTATGAGACTAGAAGTAATGAAAAATTTAAATTTAAAAACAGTTGAGTTATCACAAAGTTATCCTTTGTTTTTTGATAAATTAGAAAAATCAAATTATATGTTAGAAAATATAATGAATACTGTAGATGAAGAACTCGATGGAAGACTTATTAAGCATTTACTTACTGATCCTCTTTGTGATGGTGGACAATGGGATATGTTTGTTAATTTAGTAAAAAAATATGGGGTTATTCCTAAAGATGCAATGCCTGAATCTTTTTCTTCATCTTCTACAAAAGATTTAGATAGATATTTAACATTAAAGTTAAGAGAAGATGCAATGATATTAAGAGAGGCATATAGTAAAGGAAAATCAAAAGATGAATTACGTGATATGAAAGATGAAATGATAGAGACAATATATAGAATACTTACCATTTCGCTTGGTAAACCTCCAGAAAAATTTACCTATGAAGTAATGGATAAAAATGATAAATTTATTCGTATAGAAAATATAACTCCAGTGGAATTTTATGAAAAATATGTAGCTCTTAATTTAGATGACTATATTAGCATTATAAACGCTCCTACAAAAGATAAACCTTTTGGAAAGACATTTACTGTTGAATTTTTAGGTAACGTTATCGACGGTAGGAATGTTAAATATTTAAATTTACCAATTGATGATTTAAAAAGTCTTGCTATAAAACAAATGAAGGATAATAATGCTGTATGGTTTGGTAGTGATGTTGCACAATTTTCGACTAGAGATGAAGGTATTTTATCTATTAGTTCTTTAGATGTTGATAAGCTATTTAGTACAGATTTTTCTATGACTAAAGAGGAAAGACTTGATTATAACGAAAGTCTTATGACTCATGCAATGTTACTTACCGGTGTTAATTTAGATAATGATGATAAGGCTAATCGTTGGCGTGTAGAAAATAGTTGGGGAAAAGATGTTGGTAAAGATGGTTTTTATGTAATGACTGATAAATGGTTTGATGAATTTGTTTATCAGGTAGTTATAAATAAAAAATATTTAACAGATGAACAATTAAAAATGTTTGAACAGGAACCAATTGTTTTAAAACCTTGGGATCCAATGGGAAGTTTAGCAAAATAAAAAAACGAACTTAATTGTTCGTTTTTATGTGAATTATTTTATTATCATCAGCAATTTCTACATTATTATTTTTAAATAAAGTTTTTTGTAATTTCTTTTTACTTTCAATGCCCATATGAGTAGTTATTATTTTTAAATTGGGATTATTATTTGAAATATCTTTTATATTATCAATTCCCATATGATTATGATTACCGATTTTCATTGTTGTATCTGTAATTATATAATCAACTTTCTTTGAAATACCTTTAATACTATCACAATATGATGTATCACCAGTAAATGCTATATTATCAAGAACATATCCATAGCTATCTTTTAAGTCCCCGTGGCTAACTTTAAAGCTTGATAATTTGATGTTTTCAAGATTAAAATCATTTAAGTTATCATTTCTAATAAAATTAATATTTAAATTATTATAAATTTTTTTATGGGTAGTTGGATGGGCTTCTTTTAGCAATGTTAATACTTTTTTCTTTAAATATTTATTACCAATAAAAGTTATTTCTTGTCCAGGATTAAGTTTGTTTATTCCAAATAATAGGAATGGAATATCAAAAATATGGTCTCCATGAAGATGTGTTATTAAAATGTATTTAATTTTTTTTAAGTTTACATCATTTCGTAATAAAGCTTTATGAATTCCATTTCCACAATCAATTAAAAAATTATCATTTATCAAAAATGCTGATGGGTTGGATAAAGAAGAAATACTACCTGTACCTAAAAATCTTATTTTCATATTATCACCTACTTTATTATATAATAAAAAAAAGTGAAAAATCACTTTTGTTTTACTTTATTTTTTATTGATAATCTTTTTTCAATACATTCATTAACTCCATTTATATCTTTTCCTTTTGATGTAAATAAATTATCTTTATTTATTACATTATATAAATTAGAGTCATTTTTAATTCCTGGTACAAAATGTATTATATTATCAGCTAAATCAGATTTAACACTATGTATATAAGAAATCATTTCATGATAAATTTCTGTATCATCTGCAAAATATACATTATTTACATTTTTTTGCTCTGCTAGATATGAAAATATCTGACTTGTTTTTCCTTTTACACAATCTGTTGGTTTTTCTTTATATTTAAATGATTGTTCAAATGAATATTGATTTCCTAATTCTATATTTGAGTCATTTAAATATTTTTTTAATTCATTAGTATTTTTCATTACTTTTTCTATTGTATCTGAAGATATAAAACAAAATAACATCTTATCCGATTTACTTTGTTTTAATAATCTTGATAAATTACTAACAAACTTCTTTAATGATTTATCCCTATTTTCTTTTTGACCTGTGAATGTTCCTGCTATATCGCAAAAGAATATGTCCATCTTTTTTCCTCATTTCATATTTTAATAATACTACTTGAAAATGTATTATAGCACAACTTTTTTCTTAAAGCCACTCTTTATATTTCTTT
>CAZYZU010000090.1:0-3794 GCA_964652065.1 uncultured Muribaculaceae bacterium | reverse complement strand
CTCCTTTATGATCTGTTTTGTAGTATTTTATTTGGATTATATTTATTAATAACTAATGATGCGACAAAAGCTGATGTTGATGTTAATAATAGGCTTATTCCAAATAATTCTAATAATGTTATAGCGTCTATTTTTACTTTTAGACTGTCTACATAATCAGTAGTTTGTTGTTTACTGTTTATTCTACCTTTCTTTTCAAAACCTCCCATTTCTTGTGATGGTTTTTCAAAACCTTGTCCTCCAAAATTGTTTTCAGTAGATGAAGTTTGTTCTTGATAAGATTTGATTTCACTTTCTAACATTTTATTAGTAACTGGTTGACTTATTAAAACTCCAATACCTGTACCTATAATTAGAGATACAATTGAGACAAAGAATATTTCTAAAACTAATTGTAGAGTAACTTTTATTTTGGACATTCCAATGGCACGTAATACACCAATTTCATATTTTCTATCTCTTATATTTAAAAAGTTTATTACCGCTAAAACAACGATACCAATTATTAATATTACTATTAAGAAATTTACTGAAAATGTTGATAAATTTTCAATAGGTTTTAGTGTAGCTAGTATTTCTTCTTCATTAGTAGTTGCACTATAATAATCGTTTAATCCTTTTTCTTTAGCTTCCTTTTCAAATTTTTCTAAATTATCATTATCATTTAAATAAAATTTTGCACTTAAACCGTTATTAGCGACTAGTTTAGTGTTATCGCTATCTGTTCCTTCAGCATCAAGTATTTCTTGTACACTAGATAAATTAGCGTAGATTTGATTTGCTCCATTTAAGGTATTCATTGACATAAAACTTGATGAAGAAGAATCACTATTATCTTCGTAGATTCCTACTATTTTATAAGTAAATGTTTTTGTATCATTATTTGATAGACAAAGTGTTATTTCATCATTTAAAGCAAGTGAATTTTCATCTGCTAAATCACTTGAGATAACAACTTTTTTTTCATTGGAAGATCCTGATACCATAGAACCGTCTGTTATTTTTTTAGTTCCATTTGTAAAATCACTTAAATAAGCAAAATTGGAGTAAGCTGTGATTCTAAAATCTCCAAAATTACCCATTTTGTCATTTCTTGGGTTATTTCCTTTATCATCAGGAGCATCACTTGGTCTTTCGTTATCAACAACTGCGGTTATACTACTACTATTAACGCTTGATTCTAAAGTATAATAATAATCTTTTACAAGACTACTATCAGCGTATTTTTTGATATCATCAACTGTTAAACTTTGAAAATTTGTCTTTTCATCATCTGCTGCATTTCTTAGAGTTGACATATCAAGTGAAAAACTGACTTCTAATGGATTTTTTTCAATATAAGTATCAACTAAGTTAGATGCTGCTTTATGAATAGATAATCCAATACATGTACACAGAGTTAATACAGTTATTATGACTCCAATTAAAATGTTTTTGCCAATATTACGAGTCATGTTCCTAAAGGCATTTTTTACTAAATACATATTTTTTCTCTTTTCAATTTAGTACTATTAAAGTATATTTTTATTGTGTGAAAATAAAGTGATTGAATTATGTGCTTTTTGTGAAATAATATATGTTATAATTAAATTAATGGAGGGTTATGGTTATGAAAAAGGATGATTTAGAAAAAGCAAAAGAATTTATAAAGTTAGTGAATATTAAAATTAGAAATAGTGAAATAAATGATTTGATTATTGATAATATTAATAGATGTATAAATAATAAAAAGTTTAAAATAGATGTTAATGATTGTGGCTTTTCTTTTATTAATAAAAAAGATAATGAATTTTTTGGAGTTGTTTTTTCTCCATCGTTTGAAGAATTTGATAATATTGTTATTGTAAATAAGATATATGAAGGGAATCATATATTAAAAGAAAATATTGATTTTAATGAAAATATAGTTAAAATTAATAAAAAGATAACTAATATATATAAATATTATGATAATAATAAACTTTCTTCTATTAATAAAGAAAATACTGAAAGTATTTATTTAGATAATTGTTTAGTTTATAAAATTGAGAAAAAAATTAATATAGGTGTAGATATTGAAAAAGAAGGAAATATGGAATGTATTGAGACTAGTGCGTATATTTTACCTAATAGAGAATGTGCTTTAAGAAAAATAAAAATAGCAGATGATGATTTCAGTAATATAAGTTACTTTGAAACTAATTCTTTTGAACATCCTAATTTTAATGATAAAGATCAAAGACAAAAGGTATTTATGTATGGGACTAATTCATCAAATAAAAAATATTATGAGGTTATGGAAAAGAAAGTTCTTGAATTGATAAATCCAAAAGAAAATGTTAAAATTAAAAAGTAAGGAGAATAGATATGAAATATAAAAAAGATATAAATAAAAATATATTTAGGGGATATGATATAAGAGGTATTTATCCTGCAGAAATTGATGAAGATACTGCATATACTATTGGACTTGGTTTTGGTAGTTATATAAAGAGTATTGGTAAAACTGTATGTGTTATTGGACATGATAATAGATTATCAAGTGATGAGTTATATAATGCATTACAAAAAGGTATATTATCTACTGGTATTAATATTATTAGTTTAGGACTTTGTACAACACCAATGTATTATTATGCTTGCATAAAACTTAAAGTTTTTAGTGGAGTAATGGTTACTGCTAGTCATAATCCTAAAGATGATAATGGTTTTAAATTTGCTTTTGATGAAGCAGGTAACTGTAAAGGTCAAGAAATACAAGACTTTTTAGCTTATATTTTAAAGGGTGAATTTTTAAGTGGTGAAGGTAATGTTACAAATTATGATATTGAACCTGAATACTTAGCTTTATTTAAAGATAATTTTAAATTTGGAAACCGAAGAGTTAAAGTAGTACTTGATCCAGGTAATGGAACAACAAGTGTTATTATGAAAAAATTATATGATATGTTTCCAATTGATATAGTATCAATTAACGATATAAGCGATGGTAATTTTCCAAATCATCATCCAGATCCCTGTGTTGAAGATAATCTTCTTCAATTAAAGAAAAAAGTTCTTGAAGTAGGGGCTGACATTGGTCTTTCATTTGATGGTGATGGAGATCGTATGGGGATGGTTACTGGTAATGGTACATTTATTCCAACAGATAAATACATGATTATTGTAGTAAGAGATATTATTGATAAAGTTGTTAAAAAAGAATTTTTATGTGATGTAAAGTGTTCTAAATCATTTAGTGATGAAGTAGAACGTCTTGGTGGTAAATGTATGACATATCGTACAGGAAATTCTTATACAAAAGCAGCTGTTAGAGATAATGATTTACCATTTGGTGGAGAATTATCTGGACATGTTTATTTTAGGGATAGATGGTCAGGATTTGATAGTGGTTTATATGCTGGACTTAGAATGTTAGAAATTCTTTCTAATACTAATAAGACTGTAGAAGAATTATTATCAGGTATTAATGAATATTATTCTACTGAAGAATTAAAATTTAAAAGTAGTGATGATAAAAAATTTGGAATTGTTGAAAAGATTGGAGAATACGCTAAAGAAAAGAATTATAAGATACTTGATATAGATGGTATTAAAGTTTTATTTGATGATTCTTGGGCACTAGTAAGAGCTTCTAATACAGGACCAAATTTAACGGCAAGATTTGAGGCAAATACAAAAGAAAGATTGGATCAATTACAAAATGAATTTATTTCATTAATAGAAGAATTAAATAAATAAAAATAATTAAAGGAAAAAGACTTCTTTTACGAATAATACAGTGAAAGGAGTTTTAATATGGAAAAATTTTATAC
>CAZYZU010000089.1:0-3795 GCA_964652065.1 uncultured Muribaculaceae bacterium | reverse complement strand
AATTCTATGATTTTATTATATAAATCTTTTCTTAAAGATTGTTTTAATTCCAATAAAGAAGATTCATCTCCATTTAAAATTAATTTATAATTTCTTTTTATAAAATTATATATTATAATAGATTCTGATGTAGAAATAGTAAAATTATTCTTAATAGAAAAATTTATAATGTCAGTAGTTGTCATATTTTTAACATAATTTTCAATTATACTTTTATAAATAATAATCACCTAATAAAATATATGAAATAACTTTTTAATTATGTGATAAACTATAAATAGAAAGAAGGAACATCTATGAAAAAAAATAAAACAAAAAAACTAAATAAAAAAAAGAATCCAGTAATAGATGAAATAATTCAAAAAAGATTAATGATTGTATTAGTTCTTGTTATTGTTTTATTTGTAGTTGTTTTTATAAAATTATATCAAGTTATGATTATTGATAATAATAAATATAAGAAAGAATTAAAAGAACTTTCTTATGACACTGTAGAAGGAGCAAGTGCACCACGTGGAAGAATATTAGATAGAAATAATAATGTCATTGTAGATAACAGTGCAATTAAGACAATTTATTATGAAAAAACAAAGAAAACAACAACACAAGAAGAAATTAAATTAGCTTATGAAGTTAGTTCTCATTTAAATCTTAATTATAATAAAGTAAGTGATACTAATAAAAGAGAATTTTGGGTAGTTATTCATCCTACTTTAGCAAAAGAAAAAATAACTAAAAAAGAAATTGATAAATATGATCAAAGAAAACTTGATAGTGAAGATTTACGTAAAATAAAAATAAAAAGAGTAACTGATGAAGAAATAAATAATATGACTGAAGAAGAAGTAAAAGCATCATACCTATATTATTTAATGAATAAAGGTTATACATATGATGAAAAGACAATAAAAACAGGTGATGTTACTGATGAAGAATATGCCTATATTTCAGAGAATAATAGTGAATTAGATGGCTTTAATACAAGACTTGATTGGGAAAGAGTTTATCCTTATGGAGATGTATTAAAAAATATTCTTGGAAAAGTTTCTACTGCTAGTCAAGGTCTTCCTATAGAAGAAAAAGAATATTATTTAAAAAAAGGATATTCATTAAATGATAGAGTTGGTATAAGTTATCTTGAAAAAGAATATGAAAATTATTTAAGAGGTACCAAAGAAGTATATCAAGTTGTAAATAGTCACGAATTGAAACTTATTAAAGAAGGAAAAAGAGGAAATGATATTGTTTTAAGTATTGATATTAACTTACAAAAACAATTAGAAGATATATTAAGTGAAGAAGTTGTAAAAACTAAAAGTGAAGCTAATACTAAATATTATGATCATTCATCAGCAATAGTTCAAGATCCACAAACTGGAGAAATTCTTGCGATGGCATCTAAAAAGATTGTAAATGGACAAATAGTAGATAATACAGAAAGTATTTTAACATCTCCAGTAACTCCAGGATCAGTTGTAAAAGGAGCTTCAATGCTAGTGGGATATAATACTGGAGCAGTAAAAATTGGAGAATATAAAGTGGATGAGTGTATCCAAATAAAAGGAACTAATAAAAAATGTTCATCACATACTCTAGGAAGAATTAATGATATTACTGCTCTTGCTATGTCAAGTAATGTTTATCAGTTTAAAACAGCAATTAGAGTATCAGGTTATGAATATAAAAATGGAATGGGACTTCCTTTAGTACAAAGTGCTTTTGATACTTATAGAAAGATGTATCACTCTTTTGGATTAGGTGTAAAAACAGAAATAGACTTACCTGTAGAAAGTACTGGATATGGTGCAAAAAAGGATACACAAGCAGGTAATTTATTAGATTATGTAATTGGACAATATGAAACTTATACTCCAATTCAATTATCACAGTATGTATCTACTATTGCCAATAGTGGAAATCGTCTTCAACCACATTTATTAAAAGAAGTTCATAAAGCTACGAATAGTGAAGAAATAGGTAAAACAATTTATTCATTTAAAACTAAAACTTTAAATACAATTGATACAAAGGAAGAATATATGAAAAGAGTAAGAGAAGGCTTCTTTGCGGTAATCAATTCAGCAGGTGGATATGGAAGAGGATATATGGATCAAAAATATTCTCCAGCAGGAAAAACTGGAACATCACAAAGTTTTATTGATACAGATAATAATGGCGTAATTGATACAGAAACAATAACATCATCATTTATTGGATATGCTCCAAGTGACAATCCTAAGATGTCAATTATTGTTACAAGCCCAAACTCATCACAACCAAATACAAGTACAGATTATGCATCGCTAGTAACAATGCATATAACAAAGAAAATAACAGACGCATATTTTACACTAAATCCCTAAAAAATAATGCAATAATAGTTTATTTATGATATAGTATAATAAGATAAGAATAGTGGTGATAAAGTGAAATTAAAATATTTATTAAAGAAAACAATTAATATAAAAACAAGTTATATGATTATTGTCATGATTACATTAATACTAATTATTGGAGGTTGCTTTTCATATGCGGTTTTTACTACTAGAAGTGAAGCAAAAGGGGCTCTAAATATTGTAACAGGAAATTTATATTCATTAATAGATAGTACAGATTTAGATGCTAATAAAAGCGTTACTTTAGAACCAAATGAAACAAAAATAGTTACCTTAACTCTTACAAACGCAAATGGTATCGATTCAAAAGTTAATTTATATTATTCATCAACTTCAGCTAATATTGAAATTGGATATTTATCAAATGGAGATGCTGCTCCATCAACATCAGGTTACGTTTTAGGTAAAAACGGAAGTACAACAGACAAAAAAAAGATATATGTAAAAATAACAAATAATGATATAGTAAATTCAACAATATCATTTGGTAGTGATGTAGGTCTTCCTACTGCTGCATTAGCATTTCCATCTGGAAAATCAGCTTTATCATTAATAGAAGGAACAGTATCAAATAGTAATATCTTAGTAGCATATACTTATGATGATATAAATGATGCTACAAAATGTATTACAGGTGAAGAAACAACTTGTCAAGTAACAAAATGTTATGAAAATAATACTGCGGAAAGTTGCCAAGCAGGAACAATTATCAAATATGCAGTAAATGATACTGAAGATAAAATCTTTTATGTTCTACATGATGATGGCGAAAACATGACTTTACAACAAAGAGAAAATACGATTAGTAATGTTGCTTGGTATACAGATAGTAATGACAATACAAAAGGACCTTTAACAATACTTCCACTATTAGAAGAAGCAACTAAAGAATGGATTAATGTAGAAGATCAAACATATACTATGGGAACAACTAATTTTAATAATACAAATACTTTTACTGGATGTATATATTATGATCCTACTGGAATAAGTTGCACAGCAAATAAATATATTATGGAGAGCAGAACATCAAAATCAAGAATGATTACTGCGCAAGAAGCAACTGCTATGGGATGCAAATCGTATAAATTAAATGGTAGTTCAAATGCTAGTTGTCCAAAATGGATGTATAATCACTTATATGAAACAACAAATTATGAAGGAACAGTTAACGATAATACAACAAATGATAATGGAACAAACAATTACGGATATTGGACAATGACTGCTTATTCAGATGATTCTGAAGAAGTATGGAATATTTATAGAAGTGGTAGTATGAATAAAAATAATACAAGTGATTTAAGATATGGAGCTCGTGCAGTAATAGTCGTTTCAAAAAACAAATAAAAATAAATTAAGGAAAAAGAACTTCTTTTACGAATAATACAGTGAAAGG
>CAZYZU010000088.1:0-3892 GCA_964652065.1 uncultured Muribaculaceae bacterium | reverse complement strand
CTTAGTTTTCAAAGATCATCACCGTTTCTTTCAACAGCGCATAAATAATATATCAAAACAAGTTTGATATGTCAACAATAAATTTACTATTATTAACTAAATTATTTAACATGTTTTTCGCAACATGCTTCCCAAATATATCAAAAAAATTTTAATATGTCAATAATAAAATTAAATTTTTTTAATTTTTTTTATTATATGCATTTTATGTTAATATTTTTACTAAAAAACAAAAATAAATTGTATATTCTACAATTTATTTTACATCTTTATATATATCATAATAATACTCTACAGTACCCGGTTTGAATGCAATATCTTTTGCTCTAGCATGATCAATTAAATCAGACAATTCTTCTTTTAAAATCATATCCAATATTTTTGAATACCCCATTAAACTTTTATGATATTTATATTCACCACAATCCAAAACCTTAAATGAACCATCAGGAAACACTCTTAAATCTAAATCATAATCAATATATTTAATCGTATCTTCCTCAATAATAAATGGAGATGCAATATTACAGTAATAATATATACCATCTTTTTTATATTGTCCTATTATATTATACCATTTGTTTTTAAAAAAATATAAAACAGCAGGTTCTTTAGTTCTCCATGTTCTTCCATCAGATTCTGTTACTAATGTTCGTTCATTACCAAATATTAAAAATTCATCATGAATTTCAAGTAAAACAGCCTCATCCCAGGCCCTATGAATTTTACCATTATGTTTATAGCTATGAATGGCATATTTCTTTCCTATTTCTAGATTTTTCATTAATACTACCTCGTCTCTGCAATTTATTATAACTTTTTTTTCTATTTTTTTCAATAAAAAAAGGGTAATAATAAACTACCCTTGTAAAGATTTAAATTATTTTTTTGATTTTTTAGTATTTTTTTTTGTGGATTTTTTTGTTTCTTTTTTTTCGACTTTTTCTTTCTTTTCCTCATTATCTTTTTCTTCTACAACCTCTGCATCAATTGTATTAGAATCAATTATATTTTTGAATTCTTCCACATTCTTTTTAATAATTACAGTTGAAATAATATCTAAAATAGCATATGCAATAATAAATATACCAACTATTCTCATAATAAGAACAGCTCCAGCAAATGGATTAAATAGTAATACCACACCACAAACTGTACTTATAACTGCAATAACCATAGTTGTTTTCCACATATCATTACCATTAGTTTTTAAATTAAAGGCATATTGTAATTTATTTGCACTACTAATTATAATTGCAACTCCTAAAATAATTGGTAAAATACTTGCAATCGCATGTGGATTTGTAATAATCAATATTCCCAAAATAATAGTAACAACACCATATAAAACATCTAAACCAATTGTATTACTATTTTTTTCTTTTTGAGAAAAGAATCTAATTAATGCAAAAACACCTGCTGCCATTAATACCGCTCCAACAATATAAGATATTGTTGTAATTGTAACTTCAGATTCGAACACAAGTAAAAGTCCTAAAATAAATAATACTGCTGAAGTAAATACTGAAGATTTAAAAAAATTTTTCATAACTTCCTCCTCTATAAAGTTGATACCCAACCTTTTATAAAAATATTATAACACAAAAATCTAAAAAAAAAGAAAAACAATTAAACTTTTTCAACTAAAAAAGTTAATAATCCATTTGGATCTTTGTTTTTCTTTACAATACCATATATTAAATTAATAATAGGGATTTTTGCATCTTTATCCTTCAATAAACTATATATTGATTCTAAAGTATAAAATCCTTCAACAGTAATTTTATCAGTATATTTTTTTAAGACATCAAGTGATTTTCTTTCTCCAATCATTTTCCCATAACTATAATTTCTACTAGTAGTACTTGTACAAGTTAAAAGTAAATCTCCAAATCCTGCAAAACTTAAAACTGTTCTTCTATTGCCACCAAAAACATCAATCATTTCTTCTATATCATGTAACGATTCAGTTAAAAGCATAGCTCTTGTAGAATTACTTGCACCAAGTCCCTCTAACATACCTGCAGCAAGAGCAATTACATTTTTTATAGCTCCACATATTTCAGTACCAACTACATCTTCTGTATGACGAAGTTTAACGTAATCATTTTTAAATGCTTTTTTTACAATCTCTTTTGTAACTTCACTTTTTGTTGCTAAAGTAAGACCAATTGGTTTTTTCATAACAACATCTATAGCAAATGAGGGGCCAGATAAAACTGCTATATTTTTTGTATTTAAATACTTATCAATTATTTGATTAACAAATAATCCAGTCTTCTGTTCAATTCCTTTTGATGCTATACAAATATTTACATCATTATTAACATAGTCGTTAAGTTCTTCACAAAGAGGAGCAACAAAAGCCGCAGGTATAGCAATTACAAGTAAGTCTTTATCCTTTGCACATTCACATACACTTGTTGTAAATTTTATTTTTTTATCTAATTCGAAATTAGGAATAAAATTCTCGTTTTTTCTAGTTTTTTCTAAATTATCTTTCTCCTCTTCAAATTTTGTCCACATAGTAATATCCATTTTATTTTCTGAAAGAACAGAAGCCAATGCCATTCCATAAGCACCTGTTCCAAATAATCCTATCTTCATGTTATTCTCCTTTAATTAAATTCTGGTGTTGTAGTAGTTGGAACAATTTGAATAAATGTGTTTCCATCATTAAAATTTATTTTTTTACCATCTGTATATTTATATATAGTTTTACTAGTTCTAGACTCCTTTGACCAAGTAATTGGTAAAGCATAACCATTAGTAATATAATATCCTTCTCCATCACCAACAGTTTCCAAATCTTGCCTTCCATAACTATCTAAACTATAGTTTTCCACTACTTCAACAATTATATTCTTATAATGTAATTGTTTTTTAGTAGTTTTGTCAATATGCTCTTTCCCATCCATAAATCTTAAATAATATTTATTTTCAGAATCATATGTATAACTAGTTGTTTGATAATTTGAATATTTTAAAGAAACATTATTTGCAACAGTACGAGTATCTTCTTTCTTCGCTTCCCCAGTTTCTTTATCTATTTTAGGACCCTTAAAATTAATTTCATCTGCACTGTAATTTAATAGTTTCCAATCATCAGTTTCAACATCATAATCTTTATCATCTTTAGCAAACTTATATAATGTATCTGTACTAGTAAAAACATTATGTGGAGATGTAAGTTTATTATCTCTATGATAAGCATCAGCATCATTCATACCATTAATATTATCAATATTTAATGTTTTCATATCATTTTTAGCAAAATCACTCCATCCATAATGACAATATATAGCGTCACTTTCAGATGAATAATCTAAAAAGTAATGTCTAGAACTACGAACAGGTCCAATTAAATCTACATCTTTGTCTTTAAATAAAGCCATAATACGAGTTAACCCACCTTCAACAATAACTTCATAATTAATATACGAATCTTGAAGACCAGCATGAGCATCATATCCAACATTGTTATCAATCATAACAGCAAGTGGTCTTTTATTACTATCTTCATCAACTATAGTAATTTTTGCCTTAGGAGTTTTCTTTTTCACCGCTGACTTATCACCATTAAAAAACAAATAATAAACTACTAATCCTATAATACATAATGAAAAAATTATTAAACAAACTATTAAAAATTTATCTTTCTTTTTCTTCTTTTTTATCTTCTTCTTTTTATTATTATTTTCATCATAAAGTTTTAAAGTATCAATATCCATAAATACCTCTCCTATCATAATTATAGTACCATAATTAATTAAAGAAATCCATTTTTTATTGAAACTCAATTCTTTATATGTTATAATTCAAATACAGAAAGAACCAATAGGGATATAGTTCAATGGTAGAATGTCGGTCTCCAAAACCGCTGATGTGGGTT
>CAZYZU010000087.1:0-3895 GCA_964652065.1 uncultured Muribaculaceae bacterium | reverse complement strand
ATTATAATTATGTTGACTTATAAAGGATTCTGCTGTATAATTAATACTGCATATTGACTTAGATGGCATTATTTAGAGTGCTTTAATGTGTTTTTCAGTGGTTAGTAACCGTTGCCATTAAGGTGAAGAAAAACTCCCTAAAGTTCGGCTAGATGACTTTAAGTATTTATGTAAATATTTATAGAAAGGAGAATTATATGTCAAGATATACTGGTTCTGAATATAAAAGAGCTCGTCGTGTTGGTTTCTCTACTACTGAAACTGGTAAAGAATTAACTCGTCGTCCATATGGTCCTGGTCAACATGGTAATGCTCGTAAGGGTAAATTATCTGACTATGGTGTTCAATTAAAAGAAAAACAAAAAGTTAGATTTATGTATGGATTAAGTGAAAGACAATTCAGAAAAACTTTTGATGAAGCTTCTAAAATGAAGGGAATTCATGGTACAAACTTCTTAAGACTTCTTGAAGCAAGACTTGATAATTTAGTTTATCGTCTTGGTTTTGCATCAACTAGACGTGGTTCAAGACAATTAGTTAATCATGGTCACGTTACTGTTAACGATAAAAAGGTAGATATTCCTTCTTACAGAGTTAAAATTGGTGATGTAATATCTTTAAAGGATAAAGATAAAGAACTAAAAGTTGTAACTGAGTCATTATCAAAAATAACTAAGAGAGTTGAATTTGTTAGTTATGATGATAAGAAAATGGAAGGAACTTTTGTTAGATTCCCTGAAAGAAGTGAACTTAATGCTGATATTAATGAAGCATTAATAGTTGAATTCTATAATAAGTAGAAAAAAGCTCGAGATATACTCGAGTTTTTATTTTGTAATTATTTCTTCAATATAGCAATTTTCTATTTCAAAATTAACTAGATTTTCATTAGTATCTGTTTTATTTAAAATGTGATGCATTGCTCGTATTGGAGCTCCATGTGATACTATTAATATTGACTTATCTTTGTAATTTTTTTCTAAATACTCAATAAATCTTCTACAACGATCAAATATATCTTGAATTTTTTCAATACCTAGGTCATTACTATTTAATTTATAATCCCAATATTTCATAAAGTCATATTCTTCTCTATCTTGTCCTTCTAATTTCCCCATATCTCGTTCTATTAATCTTGGATCCATGTTAATTTGAACTTTTTCTCCTACTAAAATCATAGCCGTTTCCATTGCTCTTACAAGAGGAGATGAAAAACATATATCGAAATGTTTATTTAAAATTTGGTCTTTTAATCTTTTACATTGTCTTCTTCCTGTATCGTTAAGTGGTATATTACTTATTCCTTGTATTTTTTGATTATAATTATATTCTGTTTGACCATGTCTTACTAATGTTATTTTCATTATTTTGCTCCTAATAATTTTAAAGAATTTGTATAAGTAATAAACTTAGACAAATAATTATTACCTTCATATGTTGAATATCCACTTATTATATATTTTCCATCTTTTTCTTTAATATCTGTAAAATAATCATCTTGTTTATCTCCATAATTTTTTAAATCTAGTTCTTCAAGAGATTCATCGTATTTTGACAAAATTCCATCATATGTAAAAACATTTTTTGTTTTTGATGATTTTTCTTTATTTAAGACACCTGTTTGTCCTGCAATAACTATATTGTTTTTATCATCTGTTATAACTTTGTTAAATCTTTCTATACCTTTTCCTGTATAAGTTTTTTCTAATACATTATTACAATCAAGATCATATTTTACAATTAATGCATCTGTATCATAATCATCCTTATCTTCTTTAACTTTTTTTGATC
Organism: uncultured Muribaculaceae bacterium; assembly: GCA_964652065.1. Classification (GTDB taxonomy): domain Bacteria; phylum Bacillota_I; class Bacilli_A; order RF39; family UBA660; genus UMGS995. Next base: position 2,104 of record CAZYZU010000087.1, on the reverse strand, counting down.
CAATAACATATAAATTATTATTTATATTTGTTATTCCAGTAAATCCAAATGTATCTGTAAAATCATAATTGGATGTTTTTATTCTTTCTCCATTCATTGTGTATTTTGAAATAATTCCTGTTCTAGCCGCATCTTTTCCAACTGTATATATATAATCATCTATAATTATTAAATCGTTATATATACCTGATTTTGAACCTCCATAATTACTTTTCCATACTTCATTTAAATCTTTGTCATATTTTATTAAAAATGCTCCGCCTTCATCTGATAATCCTAAAGTCATATTTTCATAAATACTTTGGCCTACAACAAGATAACCATCATCTACTACTAAAACATTAGTAAATTTTGAATTACCTAAAACTTGAAATTTCTTTTCTGCAAGAACTTTTCCTTCATTATCATATTTTACAATTAATGCAGATCTTATATTATCTTTATGTTCACTTTTATTTGATTCATAATTTCCTACTGCAATAAAATTATCTTCGTCTTTTTTTATACCAAAAAAGCTACTATTATAACCTTTGTTATAAATTTTTTCCCACACTATTTCTTTATTTTTATCATAATTTGTTATTTTAGCCTTTTCAAACGATTTTTCATTATCATTATTACTACCCACTGATACAAATCCATTATCTATTACTTCAAATGAGTTAATACCATCAAAATAGGCTTTCTTTTCTTTATAGAAAAATTTCATATAAATTAAAAATGAAATATCAATTACTAAAACTATTAAGCATATTATTACTATTACTTTAATTATTTTTTTGTATTTTTTATTCATAAAATATCTCCCTTTTTATTTAAAACTAATAATATAATATTTTTTCTTTCCTCTTCTTATAACTGCATATTTTTGTTCTATTGATACATTTTTATTAACAATAAACTCTTGATTTTCTATTTTTTCTCCATTTAAAGTGATTGAACTGTTATTAATAAACTCACGAGCTTCTCTTTTACTTGAACAAATTGATGCTTCTACTAATAAATCGACTATGTTTTTTTCTTCATTTATTATGTGAGGTGTTAATCCTTTGAATGCCATTTCTATTTCTTTGGAATTTAAATTTTTAATATCTCCACTAAATAGAGCCTCACTGATTTCTACTGCTTCATTATATGAATTTTCTCCATGTAAATCAGTAATGATTTCTTTGGCTAGAGCTTTGTGTGCTTCACGTAGTTCTGGATGTTCTTTATTTTTCTTTTCTAAAGTTTCTATTTCTTCTTTATTTAAGAAAGTAAATATTTTTAAATAATCAATTACCATTTCATCGTCAACATTAATTAGATATTGATATAATTCATAACTAGATGTTTTTTCTTCATTTAACCATAACGCATTACCTTCACTTTTACCAAACTTTTTACCATATTTATCTAATACTAATGGCATTGTAAATGCATATGCTTCCTTACCAGTTTTCTTTCTAATTAAATCAATTCCAGTTGTCATATTTCCCCATTGATCACTTCCTGCAGCTTGCATAATACAATTTTTATCTTCAAATAAATGTAGAAAATCATATCCTTGAATTAAAGTATAAGAAAACTCCGCAAAAGTTATTCCTGTATCTAATCTTCTTCTAATTATATCTTTATCTAACATATAATTAATGTTTATATATTTACCTACTTCTCTTAAAAAATCTATGAAATCAAATTGTTTAATCCAATCATAATTATTAACTACTTCTACATTGCCATTGAAAATAGATTCAACTTGCAATTTTATTCCTTCCAAGTTTTTTTCAACGGCTTCTTTTGAAATTATTTCTCTTTCTGCTGTTGGACGAGGATCCCCAATAAGCCCTGTCGCTCCACCTACTAATAGAATTGGATGATGTCCAAAGCTTGCTAATCTTTTAGCTGTAATTAGTGATGAGTAATGTCCTAAGTGTAGACTATCTGCTGTTGGATCTGTCCCCCAATAAAAAGTAACATTTCCACTATTGATTTTTTCTTCTATATCTTCACCTGCAGTATCTTTTATTAATCCTCTCCATTTTAATTCTTCAAATATTGTCATAACTATCTCCTTTCAAAAAAAAGTCCTTATAAAATTAATTATAAGGACGAATTATCGCGG
>CAZYZU010000086.1:0-4023 GCA_964652065.1 uncultured Muribaculaceae bacterium | reverse complement strand
CCATGACCAGCATCAACAACAACACCCTTTATATTTCTTTCATACATTTTAATCACCTACAATAACCTATGATAACAAACAAAAAATGTTATTATTTTTTATTCGTAATTACCAATTAATGGTATATAAAAGAAATAATAACTCAAAATATAATTATCAATATTATTGCATGGTAATAAATTATATGATATTATGTATATATAATATAAGGAGGAGAAAATGAGAAACGAAGCAAAAAGAAATGGAATTATCATTGGAGCATTATTAATAACAATTGCCCTAATGACAGTTGGTTATGCTGCCCTTGCAACACAACTAACAATTAATGGTACTGCAAGTACAGGAGATGCATCATGGGATATAGAATTTGAATCAATTACAAAGAATTCAGCACTTTCTACTACAGACGCTGTTGAAAATTCAACACCTACAGTTAGTGGAACAGCTGCTACATTTGATGTAAGCTTACCAAAGCCAGGATCAAAAATTGTATATGATCTTGTTGTAGCAAACTCAGGTACAATTGATGCTACATTCAAAAAAATAACTGGTGTAGATGAATTAAATACTGCAGAACCTATTGCTATAACTTATACAGCAACTAGATTAGATGCAGCTAATGGTTCAGTAACTACAAGTGAAGGTGATTTACTTGCTGCTGGAAAAAATTATTTCAGAGTAACAATTGAATGGCCAAGCACATCAACTGAAGTACCTACTGAAACAACAAGCAAAACTGGTACAATATATTTAGACTATGCACAAAAAACTGCATAAATATAGAAAAGGTTTGATAATATGCTTAAAATAAAAAAGAATAAGTTAAATAAATTTGTTATTATTAGTATTTTCTATTTTGTAATACTACTAACAATAAGTGTAGCTTATTCTTTTTTTAATACAAATTTATCTATAAAAGCAAAAACAGGAATGTTAAGTAGTCAAAACGATTATGAAACAAGCTACATTTTACAAGCAAGTTGGAATGATGGAACAAGTTATAATTATCACTTTGTTCCAACAATCACTTATTTAGGAAGTAAAAATATATTAAGCTGGAAGTTATATATAAAAGTTCCATACGATACAGAAATAATTGGTTGTTATAGCGCAGAATGCGTAGTAAATGGAGAAACACTAGTAATTAGTAACGCATCAACCAATGGAAATTTATCTGCAGATAATAATTCAGTATCAATAGGATTTCAAATGAAAACAAGTCAAGCAAACTATGAATACAAAGTTATAGGTGCTGCATTCTTCACTTCAGCCACTCCTGGAACTGGTAGTGGTGAAAGCGGAGGATCAGGAGAAGGCGGAGGCACTGGCGAAGGTAGTGGTGAATCTGGCGGTAGCGGCGAATCCGGTGAAGGTGGAGAAACTATAACAGATGTAGATTACATCTCACCAATATTAAAATTAAGTGGTGGATGGGGAAATACCTCTACATACATATTAAATGTCACAAATAACTCAGATTCGGTTACAATTTCGTCATGGACAGCTGAAGTAGTATTTCCAACCAATTCTTCATTGGTAACTTTATGGGGTGGAGAAAAAACTTATGATGAAACGACTGGAAAACTTATTATGAGCGGTCCAGCGTGGTCACCATCTCTTGCGCCAACAACATCTGCAGAAGTAAATATATTTATGGAAACATCCTTTTCTGCCCCATATACACCTATACTAGGAAAATTTATGGGAATTACATCAGCAGGACAAAAGATACAAACTAATATTACTATAGGGAGTTAATTATGAAAAAATTCAATTATAAATCTATTATTTTTTATATATTATTAATTATATATATTCTTTTTTCTACTTTAATTGGATATAAATACTTTAATAATGTCACAAATTATATAATTACTCCTCTATTCTGGATTATAATATCCATTTTATCCTTTTCTCTTAATAAAGATATTAAACAAAGAATTAAATTTCAAAGTATTAAAAATCAAACTATTTTCATTATTGTAACAATCTATTTAATAATATATTTTTTATTAGGGTTATTATTAGGATACGCAAGAAGTGCCTACAACCATAATATAATTGGAATAATAAAAAACATTTGGTCAATTCTAATACCAGTTATATTTATTGAATATAATAGAACCGTCTTAGTAAACAGTAATAAATCAATACTAAATAATATCATCATAACAATTATTTTTACATTAGCTTCAATAAATATATATAATTTATTTTTAAACAATAATGATACAATAACATTATTTAAAAATTTTTCTTCTGTACTAATACCAACTTTAACCAGTAATATACTACTAGTTTATTTATCAAAAACATGTGGATATTCAGGAAATCTCTTTTTTAGAATTCCGCAAGTAGTAGTTTCACTATCATTACCAATATTACCTAATCTAGATTGGTATTATACGGCAATGTTAGGAATATTATTACCATTATTTATATTCATTTTTATAAATAATAAAAATAATATAATTGAAAAAAGAGAATCAAAAATAATTATGAAAAAAAATAGTATTTTAAAATTAATTCCATTAATAATACCATTAATTATTTTTATTTGTTTTGTAGCAGGATTATTCAAATATAAGCCAACTGCAATTCTTTCAAATAGTATGAAACCAATCTTTGAAAGAGGCGATATCGTAATTGTTGAAAAAATAAATAGAAAGAATTTCAACAACATAAAGAAATATGATATAATTGAATATATAATAGATGGAAGTGTTGTTGCCCACAGAATAATTAATATAGAAAAGCATAATGATGGTTCAATACTACTAACTACAAAAGGAGATAATAATAATGCTCCTGATATTAAAAAGGTAGAAAAAAGTCAAATTAAAGGTATTATTAAAGCAAGCATACCAAAAGTTGGATATCCAAGTGTATGGCTAAACGAATTCTTCAATAAAAATAAAACAATTTCCATTGAAACAGGAAAAAATAAGTAAAGAAAGGAGATATTCCTATGGATACAGAAAGAAAAAGACACACATTAAAGCTCTGGGTTAGAATTTCTTTGGCAGTAACTATCTCCATAGGAATACTCTTTCCACTTTTAGAAATATATCTAAATATAGTAACTGTAAAAGTTCAAAAAAAGAACAAGATATATACATCTACAATAGACCAAAATGTAAATTATAAAGTATCATTATTTGATAATACCTTTGTAAATACAACAGAAATGGAAGAAGACCAAATATATATTTCTGATTTAGTAAAGAATATTAATTTCAATTTTATGTATACATATTCAGCTACAGATACAGCAAATTTAAATTACAAATATTCAATAAACGGTAAATTATATGGTGAAAATACAACAGCTGACGGAGCAAATGAAATAGTATGGCAAAAAGACTATGTTCTTCTTGAAGAAAAAAACAATAACAATGATTCATCTGGATTTAATATTTCAGAAAACTTAAATTTAGATTATCAAAAATATAAAGATGAAGTTAATAATTTTAGAAAACAATTTGGTATGAGTCTTAACACAAAATTAAAAATAACTATGAACATTGACATTACTGGTAAATATAAAAATAATAACATAAATAAAAATAATAATATAGTATTGGATATTCCTGTTGGAGTACAGGCATTTTCTATAACAAGAGATTATAAAAAGAAAGATACAAAAAATATTTATGAAAAAGAAAATCAACTTAAAATAAAAGATCCTGTTTATACAAATTTATGTATAACAGTAGCTATAATCTCAATAATTTTATTTATTCTATCATTTAAAGCAATTTTTAATATTAAACCAAAAAGTAAATATACAAAAGAATTAAATAGAATTTTAAAAACATATGGACAAATAATTGTAGAAGTAAAAACACCACCTAAAGAAAAGAAATTAAATACAATAATAGTTAAAAACTTTGATGAAATGATTGATTTAGAAGAAGAATTAAGAATACCTATAATAATGTATGAAAATCCATATAATTACACAACAACATTCACACTTACATATAACAATACAATTTATAAGTATACATTAAAGAATTTAAA
>CAZYZU010000085.1:0-4047 GCA_964652065.1 uncultured Muribaculaceae bacterium | reverse complement strand
TTTGATATTGATATACCTTATCTAGAAGCAAGAGTATCGAGTAAAGAATTAATTAAAAAAACGTAAGGAGGTACAGAATGAAACAATTAAATGAAATAAATAAAAACATAAAAAAAGATATCATCGTTGAAAACCTAATGATATCAAATGGAGTTTATCTACTTGTATCTCATCCTAAGGTTGGCAAGTCAATGTTCGCTCAGCAACTTGCCTTCTCTCTTACTACTGGAGAAGATTTTTTAGGATTCAAAGTAAATCCCTCTCATGTTTTATATATTACTAAAGAAAGTGATATAAATCAATTAGAAGACAGATTTAAATTAATGAATATGAAAATTAATATAGATAAATTTCATGTAATAGATTCCGATGATATATCAGATTTTTATATTAGAGATATAGAAAGAGATATTCATGAATTAACTTTTGATAAAGAACCACTATTTGTAATTATGGATATGTTTAAAGATATTAAATTTGATTCAGGATATGATTTAAATAACTATCAAGAAGTAAATGATGTTGTATTTAGAAAATTAAAAGATTTATGTAAAAAATATAATATTACATTGCTTGTTACACATCACTTAAATAAAAGAGATGAAACTATGGGTAGTGTTGGATTAAATGCTGATGTATCTGGAATTATCAAATTAAAAGAATCAAAAAGTAACTACAATAAATTAACCTTATTTTATAAAGGAAGGGATTTTTGTAGATTAGAATTAAATTTAAAAAGAAATGATAATCAAACATTTTCAGTTATTGATGAAAATACTGATGATGAAACAGATTATAATTTATTGTTATTTATAAAATATGCTGTTAGCAAAAAAGATTTTGATTATACAATATCCGATATTTTATCAAAAACAAATATTTTATTAACACCTACGCAGCTTGGAGGTTTAATTCAAAGGAATCTAAGTTTGCTTGATCGTGAAGGTCTTCATATAGAAAACAAGAGAAATGCTGATAAAAGATTATGGCATTGTACATATGAAGAACCTTCTTAAAATAATGAATAACGTGGCACGTTTTGTTGCATAGCAATGAAAGTGGCGATAGTGAATTCATTATATAAATTAATTAAACGATATAATATATCATTTAATTAATCTTGTTTAAGTAACACCTTTACCTGTTCATCAGGTATTGGTTGAAACTAAACAAGCATAAAGAATTCTAAGGAATATTCCTTAGCTCACAGTTGGGCATATATTATGCCCTAGTGAGATAGAGTATTATTTCAAAGCAATATTGAAAGGAGGAAATAAATGTACTCAGGAAAACAAGCATTAAGATTAGAAAAATTTAAAGCATCTGATATTGGTGGTTTAGATAAAGAGTTAAAGCAAAGAAAAGGCTCAGGTAAATATGATTCTACTAGAACACCATATAATATTGAATTAATAAACTACACTGGTCCTACTCTAGCAAGTTCAACTTTTGATTATCTATATTCAAATAATATAAATTATAATCCTAATAAAAAAAACACAAAGGTATTAAATGGTTTAATAATAACAAGTGGTCAAGAATTTTTTGAACATTATGGAATGGAATTTAAGGATACTGGAAAAGTTTATAAAACTGGGGATAATAAAAATAAGCCCATTAGACATGTAGTTATAGACGAAAATCATAAATTAACACCCGAAATAAAAAGATTTTTTGATCAAAGTCTTAACTTTATTTCTAACTTTGTAGGAAAAGAAAATATAAGATACGCCTCTATTCATCTTGATGAATCTACTCCACACTTGCATATTTATTTCACACCAATAGTTAATGAAGTTAAACGAAAAGTATTTGAATTAGATGAAGATGGCCATCAACTAAAACATGAAATAATTAATAAAAATGGAGAAAAGAAACAAGTTCCTATTCAAAAGAAAGATACTAACGGAAATAATATTTATGAAACTGTTAAAGGTAAATTTCTAAACTCTGATCAATTTTGGAAACAAAAAGGTGGAAATGCATCTTATACCCTACTTCAAGATGATTACAATAAATTTATTAACTCTAAAGGTTATAACTTATTTAGAGGAGAAATTGGTGGAGATAAAACTCATTTAACTAATGCAATGAAACAACAAGAAGAATTAAATATTTTAAATAAAGAAATTAAACAAGAAAATGAATTATTAAAAGAGGCAAATAAGAGTGAAAACATGTTTATTGATAAAATTGATAATGAAACATCAAAAGATATCTTAAATCCTATTAAAAAAGGTATTATAAAGCAATATAAAGATGATGACATTAATAATTTATCAATTTATTCTAAAGAAATAATTGAAGATAATTTTAAAAAAGAGATAGAAATTAAAAATTTAACTAAAGAAGTTAATGATTTAAAATCAGGAAACACTTATAAGGAACAAAATGAAATAATCAATAAACAGAAAAAAATAATTAGTGAAAAAGATAATGATATAAATATGTGGAAAAACAAATTTGAAGAAATAAGTAATGAATTTAAATCATTTAAAAAATATATTCAAAATAAAATATTTTCACTTACTTCTAAAATATTTGATATTCTTCATATACCTTATACTTGGAACGAGGCAAATGATATAGATTTTGCTATTGATAGAACTAATAGTTATTTAAAGAAAAACTTAAAATCTAAAGATGATTTTGAACGATGATTTATAATATTCGTAGTTTGTATGTTAAAATGTAATTGTTACGAACTGGTATATTTATAAATCCCAACAAAAAGGAGGAACGATATATGGGAATATATAAATTACCGAAAAAAGATTGGACTAAAGATGGTCGCAAATATAAATATTACTGGAATGAAAAAGATAAAAGTGGCAAATGGAAGAAAAATTTTTCTAAAGCTTTTAAAACAAAATTAGATGCCATGAATGCTGAAAGAGAATTTCTAAATCAAAAGATAGAATTTGGTGGCGATATGGATATGACTTTTGGCACTTTAACTAATCAGTATATTGAATCTCAAAAAAATAAAGTTAGAAGAAGAACAATGGAAACATATTTAAAAAGAAGAAGATATTTTAATGATTTTGAAGATATAAAACTTAAAGATATGGATGGAAGTTTATATCACAAATTTCAACAAGAGTTATGGAATAAACCTATTAAATGCTCTACTAGAAATGATGTTCAAAAATTTCTTAAAATTATTCTTAATTGGGGAATGAAAATGTATGATATTAATCTAATGAGATTTTATAAAAAAATAGAGTTCTTTAAAGATCCCAATGAAATGAAAGTAGAAAAAGATGTTTACACATTTGAAGAATTCCAAAAATATATAACAGGAACTACAAGTTTAAATGATAAATCAATGTTCGAAATGTTGTATTATTGTGGATTACGTCGAGGCGAAGCTAGAGGATTACAATGGTCTGATATAGATTGGAATAATAAATTAATATCTATTACTAAACAAGCCAATAGTATTAAAGATAGTCAAAAATATTATGAATTAACTCCACCAAAAACATCTAAAAGTATTAGGACACTACCTCTTACTGAAGTTTTATATAATGATTTAGTAAGTCTGTATAATGAAAAAAAGAAGTACTATGGATTCAATGAAAAATGGTTTATCTTTGGAGAATTAGATCCATTAACCTTTGGAATGATGTCTAGGATTAATGGTAAAATTGCAAATAAGGCAAATATTAGAAGAATACCACTTCACTCTTTTAGACATAGTTGTGCATCTTTATTAATAAATACTGGACAACCAGTAACAACTGTATCAAAATATTTAGGACATGCTAGTACTAAAGAAACATTAGATACTTATGCACATATGTTTCCTAATAATCTAACAGATGTAAAAAAAACTATGGATAATTTAATCCGTAGCATTTAAATAAACTTTAATGAATAATTGATTTAGTATCTAGAAATCAATATTTGGTATCTAGCATGGTATCTAGAAAAATCTAAATAGCCTAAAAACCCTTATAAAAAAAGTATTCCCCTATTTCTAGGGGAATTTCAGGGGGTTCGGTTGAATATACACTCATCCTATATATCAATGAGTGATAATCA
>CAZYZU010000084.1:0-4081 GCA_964652065.1 uncultured Muribaculaceae bacterium | reverse complement strand
AAACTTGGTACTCCAACAGCTAGAGTTGCCGTTGATACAATTGTTACTGAAAAAATGAGAGTTTTCTTAGAAGAAAACAGAGTTATTGCTACAGAAATAATTAATAAAAGTTTAAAAAGTAAAATAGCAAGAGAAGCTGCTAGAAAAGCTAGAGAAGAAGCTCGTAAAGGTAATAAAAAGAATAATAAGGAAAGAAGCTTATCTGGTAAACTTGCTCCTGCTCAAAGTAAAGATAAAACTAAGAAAGAATTATTTTTAGTCGAAGGAGATTCTGCAGGTGGTTCTGCAAAACAGGGAAGAGACCGTAAATATCAAGCAATTCTTCCTTTACGTGGTAAGGTTTTAAATACTGAAAAAACTAAAGAAGAAGATATTTTAAGAAATGAAGAAATTAATACGATGATTTATACAATTGGTGCTGGATATGGGGCTAATTTTGACGTTTCTGATGCAGAGTATTCAAAAGTTATTATCATGAGCGATGCTGATGAAGATGGTGGACATATTCAATGTCTATTATTAACATTTTTCTATCGCTATATGAAACCATTAATTGAAGATGGAAGACTTTTTGTAGCTCTTCCTCCACTTTTTAAAATTCAATCTGGTAAAAATATAGAGTATGCTTATACAATTGAAGAAATGAAAGAAAAATCTAGTGGTAAGAAATGTGAAATACAAAGATATAAAGGTTTGGGTGAAATGAATGCAGATCAGTTATGTGAAACTACTATGCATCCAGGAAGCCGTACTTTAATTCGTGTTAATATAGAAGATGCACAATTAGCGGAAAAAAGAGTTACTGTTTTAATGGGAGACGATGTTCCTCCTCGTAAAGAATGGATTGATGAAAACGTTGAATTTACTTTAGAAGATGAATATCAAATAGATTAGTAAGTAGGTGTAGAAATGGCAAAAAAGAAAGAAACACAGGAAGTAATTGAAAAAATATTTGATTATACTCTTGAAGATATTATGGGTGAAAGATTTGGAAGTTATTCTAAATATATTATCCAAGATAGAGCAATTCCAGATGCAAGAGATGGGTTAAAACCAGTTCAAAGAAGAATTCTTTATTCAATGCATAAAGAGAGAAATACATATGATAGAGGGTATCGAAAGAGTGCTAAAACTGTTGGAGATGTTATAGGTAATTATCATCCACATGGAGATACTTCTATATATGATGCTATGGTTAGAATGAGTCAACCTTGGAAGACTAGAATTCCATATATTGATATGCATGGTAATAATGGTTCTATTGATGGAGATAGTCCTGCAGCTTATCGTTATACTGAGGCTAGACTTTCTAAAATTAGTAATGAAATGCTCCGAGATATTGATAAAGATACAGTTGAATTTACTCCTAACTTTGATGATACTACGGAAGAACCAACTGTTTTACCAGCAAGATTTCCTGCTCTTTTAGTATATGGAGCTCAAGGTATTTCTGCTGGGTACGCAACAAATATTCCACCACATAATTTAGGAGAAGTAATTGATGCTACAGTACATAGAATTGATAATCCTAACTGTAGTTTAGATACTTTGATGAAATATGTAAAAGGTCCTGATTTCCCAACTGGTGGTATCGTTGAAGGGTTAGACGGTATTAAAAGTGCCTATGAAACAGGTCGTGGACGAATTATTATTAGAAGTAGATATAATATCGAAGAAGATAAATCTAAATCATCAATTGTTATTACTGAAATTCCATTTGAATCTAATAAAGCTCAAATGGTTAAGAAAATGGATGATATTAGAATTGATAAAAAAATAGAGGGTATAGCTGAAGTTAGAGACGAGTCTGCTGCAGATGTACAAATTGTAATTGATCTTAAAAAGGGAGCTAATAAAGATTTAATAATTAACTATTTACTTAAAAATACTGATATGCAAATAAGTTATAACTTTAATATGGTTTCTATTGTAAATAGACGTCCTAAACTTTTAGGACTTTGTGGGGCACTTGATGCGTTTATTTCTCATCAAAAAGAAGTCGTTGTAAGAAGAACTGAATTTGATCTTCGTCATGCTGAAGCAAGACTTCACATTGTAGAGGGTTTAATTAAATGTATATCTATTTTAGATGAAGTTATTAAAGTAATTCGTGCTAGTAAAAATAAAAGTGATGCTAAAGATAATTTAGTTAAAGAATTCGATTTTTCTGAAAGACAAGCAGAAGCTATTGTTACTTTGCAACTTTATAGATTAACTAATACTGATGTTGTTGAACTTGAAGAAGAAATGGCAAAACTTAAAAAAATAATTGAAGGACTTACTGCTATTTTAGGTAATGAAGATGTCTTAAAATCTGTTATGAAAAAAGATTTACGTGATGTTAAGAAAAATTATGCAACTGAAAGAATGACTGATATAAAAGAAGAAATTACTGAAATAAAAATAGATACATCTGTAATGATTCCAAAAGAAGATGTAATTACTCTAATTACTAGAGATGGTTATATCAAAAGAACTAGTTTTAGAAGTTATCAAGCAAGTAGTGGAGATATTCCAACACTAAAAGATAATGATTATATAATTGGACAATTTGAAATGTCTACTTTAGATACACTTTTAGTATTTACTTCAATGGGTAATTATTTATATATTCCAGTTCATACTATATTTGATATTAAATGGAAATATATGGGTAAACATATATCTAATTTGATTACACTTGATCCTGATGAAAAAATAATTAGTGCTATTCCTATATATTCTTTTGAAGTTGATGGTAATATTATTATTACTACAAAAAATGGTATGATAAAACGTAGTAAGATAAGTGATTTTAAACTTAGTCGTTATTCTAAACCTGCTAACTGTATGAAGTTAAAGGGGGATGATTTAGTAATTGATGCATTTATTGAAAAAGAAAATACGGTATTCTTAACTACTAATACAGGTTATGGTCTTAGTTTTGCAACTTCTGAAATACCAGTTGTAGGTGTTAAAGCAAGTGGTGTTAAAGCAATGAAACTTAAAGATGATTATGTGGTATCTATTAATAATTTTGATTATAGTAAAAATGAATTTATTACTATAATTACAACTAATGGAACAGGTAAAAGAGTTAGATTAAATGAATTTCCAATTTCTACTAGATCTCGTAGAGGATTATTAGTACTTCGTGAAGTTAAAACTAATCCATACTTTATCTTAAAAACATTTATTATTGATAATAAAAGTCATATAGGTATAAGAAATAGTGAAATTGATATATTAAAATCTACTGAAATATCTATTAATGATAGACATTCTACTGGAAGTGCTATTTCTAAATTTGAATTAAATGATGCCTTTATTGTATCGGAACTTGTAAGTAAGGAAGATGTTGTGGTAAATAATGAAGATAATACTATAGTAGAAGATATTCCTAAAAAAGAAAAAGTTTCTTTAAAAGAAATTGATGATAAATTACTTACTATTGATGACTTTTTAGATTAATAGACTTAAAGGAAGTATTTACTTCTTTTTTTTTATTTTTAACATATATAATAATAGGTGGTTAATATGTCTAAAGAATTATTTAAAAAGTTTGCTAAATCTCATCCAGAATTAGGTATTAATGTAATGGATAATAAGACAAGTTGGCAGAAATTATACGAGTTATACGAAATGTATGGTGAAGATCATGAAATTTGGGATAAATATTTTACAACAGAAGTTGTATCTTCAAATAGAAGTGAATCTTCATTTTCTGAACTTGTAAATATGATAAAAAAAGTAGATTTAGAATCTGTTCAAAAAGGTGTTAATAGTTTACAAAAAACAATAGGATTACTTCAAGATATTGGGATTGGATCAAGTACTAAAGAAAATGTTTATGAACCTAGACCTTTATATAAAAGGTTTGATGATTAATGAATATTAAAACACAATTAATGATAAGAAGTAATCCTAATATTTATAGGTATTTAAGAGAAAATTCTTATTGGTATAAATTTTTAAATAGAGATTCTTCTAGCATTAAAAATTTAGAACTTGAAATGAAAAACAGATATAAACTTACTACTAAGGATAGATTAGAAAAAATTAATAATAGTATGAGTATAATTCATAGTTTTATGGATGTTTT
>CAZYZU010000083.1:0-4235 GCA_964652065.1 uncultured Muribaculaceae bacterium | reverse complement strand
ACCGATTACAAAACTAACTGCACAACAATTGTGCACTTTCAAATTTATCTTACATATTATAAAAAAATAGGATAATAAAAATAAAAAGTGTTGACAAAACACTTATAAAAGCATATAATTATAACAGTCAAGAAAAAGGAAAGCGATTTATATCCACCTGAGTAGCGAAAAGCACTAGGTAAAAAGCCAAATAAAATAGAAAATATTTTTAGGTTTTAAAGTGGGTATAGATTTATATCCACTTTTTCTTAATTTATGGAGGTGTTAGTTATCGCAAATAATAAAGATAACATGATGATTAACGAACAAATTAGAGCTCGTGAAGTTTTAGTTATTGGACCAAATGGAGAGCAAGTAGGAATTAAGCCAATTCAAGATGCAAGAACTTTAGCGTCTTATGCATCACTTGATTTAGTACTTATAAGTCCTAATGCAAATCCACCAGTTTGTAAAGTAATGGATTATAACAAATTCCGTTATGAAAAACAAAAGAAAGCAAAAGAAGCCCAAAAAAGACAAAAGGCAAATATATCTGAATTAAAAGAATTTAGATTATCACCAGTAATTGATGTAGGAGACTTTGAAACAAGATTGAAGAATGCTACTAAGTATTTACAAAAAGGTGATCGTGTTAAATTAACAATCAGATTTAAAGGTCGTCAAATGGCACATACTGAGTTAGGAAAAGAGGTACTTTTACGTTTTTCTGATAGAGTAAAAGATATTGCAGATATTCAAGAACAACCAAAACTTGATGGTAGAACAATGACTATGTTATTAGTACCAAAAAAAGATAATTTATAGGAGGAAATAATATGCCAAAGATAAAAACACATAAAGGTACAGCGAAAGTTGTAAAAGCTCGTAAAAACGATTACAAAATTGGTAAACCAGGATCTCGTCATAACACAGGATCAAAATCAACAAATTTTAATAGAAGTTGTAGAAAAGGATCTAATTTAAGTAAGGCAGATCAAACAAGATTAAAGAACGTAATTTAATTGAAGTATTAGAAGGAGGAATTAAAAATGGCAAGAGTAAAAAATGGAGCTGTTACAAAAGCTCGTCATAAAAAAGTATTAAAACAAGCTAAAGGATACTTTGGTAGTAAACATAGATTATATAAAACTGCTAAAGAACAATTAATGCATTCAGGACAATATGCATATAGAGACAGAAGACAAAAGAAAAGAGATTTTAGAAAATTATGGATTACAAGAATCAATGCTGCATGTAGACAAAATGATATTAGTTATTCAAGATTTATTGAAGGTTTAACTAAAGCAGGTGTTGAAGTTAACCGTAAAATGTTATCAGAAGTAGCAATCAGCAATCCTGAAGCATTTACAGAATTAGTTAAAGTAGCTCGTGATGGTAAAGCTGGAAAAGTTACTAAAAACGAAAAAGTTGCTACAACTGAAGTAACTGTAAAAGGAACTACTACTAAAAAAGCTGCTCCTAAAAAGGAAACTGCTAAAAAAGAAGTAAAAAAAGTAGAAAAGAAAGAAGCAAGTGAAGATTTATCTAAATTAACATTGGCTGATCTTAAAGCTAAAGCTAAAGAAGCTAAAGTTAAAGGATATTCTACAATGAAAAAAGCTGATTTATTAGAAGCTTTAAAATAAAAAATAAACATATTAGTGAATTTATATGTCTTGTGCCTAAGGGTGATATGTATTAGAAACTAATAGAAGATAAAAACGAAAA
This sequence comes from uncultured Muribaculaceae bacterium, assembly GCA_964652065.1. Lineage (GTDB taxonomy): Bacteria > Bacillota_I > Bacilli_A > RF39 > UBA660 > UMGS995. Next base: position 2,528 of record CAZYZU010000083.1, on the reverse strand, counting down.
GGAGAAATTATATGACAGTAATATCAATGAATTATTTATTAGAAGCTGGTGTACATTTTGGACACCAAAAAAGAAGATGGAATCCAAAGATGAAGGAATTCATCTATACTACAAGAGATGATATTTATATTATCGATTTAGCTAAAACAGTAAAAAAATTAGAAGAAGCTTACAATGCATTAAAAGTTATCGCTGAAGCTGGTGGAAAAGTATTATATGTAGGAACTAAGAAACAAGCTCAAGAAGCTGTAGAAGAATGTGCTACAAGAACTAACATGTATTTCATGAATGAAAGATGGTTAGGTGGAACTTTAACTAACTTCAAAACAATTAGAGGAAGAATTAGAAGATTAGATGAAATTGAAAAAATGGAAGCTGATGGAACTTTTGATTTATTACCTAAAAAAGAAGTTGTTAATATTAGAAAAGAATATGATAAGTTAAATAAAAACTTAAGAGGAATTCGTGAAATGAAGAAAGCTCCTCAAGCATTAGTAATTGTTGATCCTCGTAAAGAAGAAATAGCAATTAAAGAAGCTCATATTTTAGGAATACCTGTATTTGGTATCGTAGATACTAACTGTGATCCAGATGTAGTTGATTATGTAATTCCAGGAAATGATGATGCAGTTCGTGCTGTTAAATTATTAATTGGAGCATTAACAAATGCAGTAGCAGAAGTAAATGGTAATGAAGTAATCGATTATGTTACATCTGATGATAAGGGTAAAGAAGGAAAACCATCATTTAAAAGAGACAACAGACAACCAAGAGAAAATAACAACAATAATAACTATAGACAACCAAGAGAAGATAAAAAGCCAGTAATAAAAGAAGAAAAGAAAGAAACAATTAAAGAAGAAAAAGTTGTAGAAGAAAAACCAGTTGCTAAAGAAGAAAAGAAAGTTGAAGTAAATGAAGATTTATCTAAATTAACTTTAGCTGATTTAAAAGCAAAAGCAAAAGAAGCAGGAATTAAAGGATACTCTACAATGAAAAAAGCTGAATTAGTAGAAGCTTTAACAAAATAAAAATGGAGGGTGGATGGGATTCACTCTTTTTTTGTATAAAAATAAATAATTTAAGGAGGAAATAATAAATGTTTAAAGCAAGTGACGTAAAGGATTTAAGAGAAAGAACAGGTGCTGGAATGCTTGACTGTAAGAAAGCATTAGAAGCAACAGAAGGAAATATGGAACAAGCCATTGATTGGTTAAGAGAAAAAGGTATTTCTAAAGCTGCTAAAAAAGAAGGAAGAGTAGCTGCAGAAGGTCTATGTGAAGTAAAAGTAGAAGGAAATAATGCTGTAATAGTTGAAGTTAATTCTGAAACTGATTTCGTTGCTCAAAATGAAGAATTTACAAGTTTTGTTGATTACTTAGCACAAGTTATTTTAAATAATGATTTAAAGACAAATGAAGAAGTATTAAATTTCAACGATAATGGAGAAACAGTTAATGATAAATTAGTTAGTAAAATCGCAACTATCGGAGAAAAATTAGATTTTAGACGTTTCACAAAAATTGAAAAGAAAGACAATGAAGTTTTTGGATCATATAAGCATATGGGTGGTAAAATTGGTGTATTAGTTGTTGTAGCTGATACAACAGAAGAAGTAGCAAAAGATGTTGCTATGCATGTTGCAGCAATGAATCCAACAGCAATGACTAGAGATGAAGTTCCTGCTGAATTAGTAGAAAGAGAATCAAAAGTTATTAAAGAACAAGTAATGCAAGAAGGAAAACCTGAAAATATTGCTGAAAAAATGATCTCAGGAAGATTAAATAAATTCTATAAAGAAATTTGTTTAGAAGAACAAGCATTTATTAAAGATAGTGGTTTAACTGTAAAACAATATGTAGAAAACAATGGTGGTAAACTTGTTTCTATGACTAGATTTGCAGTTGGTGAAGGAATTGAAAAGAAAGAAGAAGATTTCGCAACTGAAGTAATGAACCAAATAAAAGGATAAAATAAATAAATGAAAAAAGTAGTAATTGCTATAAGTATTATTTTATTAATGACAACTGGTTGTTCTGTAAAAAAAGTTAAAGAGTTAAGTGATTCTGAAAAATTTGCTAAAGAATATAATATTTCCAAGAAGAATGTATTTGTTTATGCAAAATATGATGATATAGATAAGGTTCTAAAAGGAACAGGTATAATATTTTTTGCAAATCCCGATTATGAAGGATGCATTAAGGCAGCTAGTTATTTAAATGAGGTTTCTAAAAAAGAGGATATTACAAATATTTATTATTATAATCCAAAAACATTAAAAGATAAAAATAATAAAAAATATAAGGCTCTTACTAAATACTTCAAAGAACAATTAGAAGATGATAAATATAAATTTTCTTTACCTATGATTGTATCAATTAAAGATGGTAAAATTATAAATTATAGTGATGAGTTATCAAAAGAAGATGATTTATCGGAAGAAGTCTTAACTAAAAAGAAAATAGCAAAGATAAAAGAAAACTATAGAAAAATTATAAATTATGAAGAAGAGACTAAAGAAATTTAGT
>CAZYZU010000082.1:0-4302 GCA_964652065.1 uncultured Muribaculaceae bacterium | reverse complement strand
GTTTTTTATTGTCTACTTTTACTTGACTAGTTCAAATAGTGTTGCTTTTTTAATCTTTAAAGAATTTAAGTAGTACTGGTTTAGAAAATTCATATAAGAAGAACGCTACTAAGTTGAATACTACTACTTTTAATATTAATATGATACTTATTGGTGTAATACTAAATACTTGACCAATAGGTGTTAAGAATACAATTAATTGGATTATTATTAATGCAAATATTCCAATATTAAGTTGTTTATTTGAAAATATACCTTGTCTAATAATAAATGATTTAGGATTTCTACATGAGAATGCATAAATTATCTCTTGCATTACTAGAGAAAGTAGGGAACAAGTTATCGCAACATTTCCACCATATAATTTATTTGTTACAAAGAAAACTATTAATACTAAAACAGTTTCAAGTAAAGCTGAGAATATAATTGCTGAGTATAAGAATGGAGTAAATATTGGCTTATCTATACTACGAGGTTTCTTACTCATTATTCCATTTTCTGATTTTTCAAAAGCTAAACAAATACTTGGAATTGAATCTGTAACTAAATCAATAAATAAAATTTGAATAGGAAGTAGGATAGTATTACCAGTAAACATTCCAATTATAACAATAAATATTTCTGCAAAGTTACTTGAAAGAGAATATAAAATATTATTACGAATATTAGAAAATATTCTTCTACCTTCTTCAACTGCAACAACAATAGTAGAGAAGGAATCATCAAGTAATATAATATCAGCAACAGATTTAGTAACCTCAGTTCCAGTAATACCCATACCTACACCAACATGGGCATCTTTAATAGCAGGGGCATCATTTACACCATCACCAGTCATTGCGACAACTTTTCCTTTTTGTTGCGATGCTTTAACAATCCTTTGTTTATGAAGAGGACTTACTCTAGCATAAACATTATATTTATCTACAACGTCAAGTAATTCATCATCTGTATATTTATCTAATTCACTACCAAGAATACCTTCTTTATTATCAGTTATTATATGGACCTCTTTAGCAATAGCACAGGCAGTAATTAAGGAGTCCCCTGTAATCATAATTGGTCTAATACCTGCCTTAAGACATTTATCAACAGATTCTTTAACAGAATTTCTAGCAGGATCAATCATTCCAACCATTCCTACAAATATTAAGTTATTTTCTTCTTTTAAAACGTTATCAGAACTATTAGGAACTTTTTTTAATTCTTTATAAGCAAATCCGATTACTCTTAAGGCATTGGATGCCATATTAATTTCTTCATCTCTTATTTCTTTAATTTTATCTTTTTCTAACTTAACTATTTTTCCATCAACAACATATTTACTACAAGCATTTAATAAGTTTTCCAAACTACCTTTTACCATCATTAAAGTTTTATCTTTATAATTATTAACAGTACTCATTAATTTTCTATCACTGTCGAATGGGGCATCAATTATTCTTTTATGAGATAAACAAATAGATATAGGATCAATCTTTTTATCATTTAAATAATCAAACATACAAGTTTCAGTAGGATCACCAATAAGTTTCTTTTTATCAACAATAGTTTCATTACATAAAGCCATGATATCATCAAATTTTTCTTCATCATAAATTAATGTTTTAACAACTTTCATTTTGTTTTGTGTAATAGTTCCAGTTTTATCAGAACAAATTATACTAGTTGAACCAAGAGTTTCTACTGCAGTCATTTGTCTAACAACAGTTTTCTTTTTAGCAAGTTCAGAAACACCAACTGATAGGGTAATGGTTATTACTGCTGGGAGTCCTTCTGGTATTGCCGCAACTGAAAGAGAAATACATAACATAATAATAGACATTAAATCATAATTATTAAATAATCCATAGAAGAATAAAAATATTAAAATAACAAATATTAAGATAGTTAATTTTTTACTTAACTCTTTTATTTTTACTTGCAGAGGAGTTAACACCTCATATGGAGTATTAAGTGATGTTGCGACCATTCCAATTTCTGTATTCATTCCAGTTTTAGTAATTATTGCCTCACAATGTCCATTAGAAATATTACATCCACAAAATACCATATTAAATTGATCTTGAATTAATAAATTTCCTTTTAAAACAGATTCACTTTTCTTAACTGCGATAGATTCACCAGTAAGAGGAGCCTCATCAACACATAAACCACTACTAGCGATTATTCTAGCATCAGCGGGAATTTTATCTCCTGCCTCTAAAACAATAATATCTCCAGGTACCAAATATTCAGTTTTAATTACTTTAATATGCCCATCTCTTTTAACTTTACAATTAGAAGTAGTATATTTTTTTAATCCCTCTAATGTAACCTCAGCTTTTTGTTCTTGTAAAAATCCCATTATCGCATTTAATAATACAACAACTATAATTACAATAGTATCTGTATAATCATGTGAATATAAAAATGCATAAACACCAGTAATTATCGCAACAATTATAAGTATTATAATCATCATATCTTTAAATTGATCTAAAAATTTTTGGAATTTACTTCTTCCTTTAACTTCTTTTATTGTGTTAGTTCCATATTCATCTAACTTTTGTTTTACAACACTTGAATTAAGTCCATCCTTAGATGAGTTTAATTCTTCATAGACATCATCAATTTTCATATCATAGTATTTCATATATCATCCCTACCTTACATAAAAAATTATAACATAACTATTTATAAATTAAAACTTTCAAAATAAAATGTTGTTTAATAAAAAACAATATGTTAATATAAAAAACACAAAAACAGTTATAGGAGGAATTATGGGTTATCAAGAAGAACAAATAGAGAATCTTCGCTTTACAATAAAAAGGTAATTTCCAGTGTTAAATAATACAATAAAAGAATTTAATGTAGAAATAAGAAATCAAAATATTTTAAAATTAGTAGAATTAAGTATGAATAATAAAGAATTAAATTTATTAAGTAAAGATGAAGAAAAAGAATTGTTAACAGAAGTAAAATCATCATATAAAGTAAAAACTAAGAAATTAAGATAAAAGACATTAAATGTCTTTTTTTGTCGAAAAAAGTTGACAAAATTAATATTTAGGAATAAACTATACTGGTATACCTAATTAGTATACCAGCATAGAGGTGGATTTAATGAATAAAAAAGAATTAGTTATTGAAACAGCCAGATCTTTATTTACAAAATATGGATATAAAAAAGTATCAATGGATGAGATTGCTAAAGAAAGTAATGTTACAAAAAAAACTATATATACATATTTTAAAGATAAAGAAGAATTATTTAAATATTTTATTAAAGAAGAGTTAGAAACAATGAAAAAAGAAATAGAATTAAAAGAAAAAAATAATCTTTCATTTCTAGAACTTGTTTCTACAAGTATTTATTATATGTTAACTTTTAGAAAGAATAGTCTATTCTTTAAAAACATTTTAAAAGAAAAAGAAAGTATTCAAAACAGTAATTTTTTAAAACTATATGATGATCAAATAATCGCATATATTGAAGAAAAAATAAATAAAGAAATAAAATTAAAAACAATAAAAGAATGTGATGCTCATTTAACATCTTTTATTATTTATAAAGTTTATATTTCAGTTATGTTTGAATATGATAAAGAATTAGATGAAGAAAAAGTTACAAAAGAGATAACATCTATCTTTAAAGATGGTTTATTAAATTAGGAGGGTTTATATATGAAAAAAGATAGTAAAACAAATTATTTTAAATATGTAGTTTTAGCTGCAGTACTTATAATACCTTTTATGTATAGTTTCTTTTATTTAAAAGCTTATTGGAATCCATATGGAAAAGGTAATATTGATAATATTCCTGTAGCGATCATTAATGCCGATAAAGGGGATAAAGGATTAGCCTTAGTAAATAGTATTAAAGATAAAAAGAAATTAAAACTAAGTGTAGTATCAAGTACTAAAGCAACAAAAGGTTTATATGATGGAGATTATTATGCTGTAATAACTATTCCAGAAGATTTCACATCAAATATGGAAAGTGCATCGTCTACTAATAAGAAACATGCACTAATTACTTATTCACCAAATCAAAAATCAAATTATTTAGCAAGTCAAATTATAAATAATGTTGTTAATGTTGTAGAAAAAAATCTTGATAACGAAGTAAATTCTACTATAGTAAAAAACTTATCTGAAACAGTAGAAGAGGTTCCAGAAAAATTAGATACTATTAGTGATGGATTTACTCAGTTGAAAGAAGGTACATCAAAACTTTCAGAAGGAAGTAAAACTCTAACTAACGGAACAAACTCCTTAGCTTTAAATTATGTTAAATTTAATGATGGAGTTAAATCT
>CAZYZU010000081.1:0-4316 GCA_964652065.1 uncultured Muribaculaceae bacterium | reverse complement strand
TACAGAAATCATTTATTTTCTTTTATTTTTTCTATAATATCTTCAATATGTTCTCCATATTCAATGGATTCATCATATAAAAATCTTAATTCTGGAGTATGTCTTATTTCCACTCTTTCAGATAATTTTCCTCTAATAAAGTGACTTGCTCCATTTAAGGCTTCTAAAACCTCTTTTTTCTTTTCTTCATTTAAAACTGTTACATATACTTTTGCAAAACTAAGATCACTTGTTATTTCAACATCTGTGACCGTAACAAATTTTATATCCTCATCTTTTACTTCAGTTAAAAGTATATTACTAATTTCTTCCATAAAAGTATGATTTAATCTTTCAATTCTAATATTTGCCATAGATATTCCTCCATTATATAATTATTATTTTTTAATCTCTACTAATTCATATACTTCAATGATATCTTTTTCTTTATAGTCTTGGCAATTTTCTAGAGTTATACCACAATCCATATCCTTTTTAACTTCTTTTACTTGATCTTTTTCATGTTGTAATGTTTTTATTTTACCATTATAAACAACTGTACCATCTCTTACTATTCTTGCTTTAGAATTGTTTTTAATTGTACCAGTTAGAACATGACATCCTGCAATTTGACCAACTTTTGAAAATTTAAACATTTGTCTTACTTCAACAGTTCCAGTGATTTTTTCTTCATATTCTGGATCAAGCATTCCCTTCATTGCAGCTTCCATATCTTCTACTACTTTATAGATAATATCATAATTTCTAATATCTACTCCGTATTCTTTGGCAACATCTGTAGTTTTTTGATTTGCTCTAACATTAAATCCTATAATTAAGGCATGAGATGCACTAGCTAGAACTACATCACTTTCAGTAATAGCTCCAACACTACTTCTAATAACATTTATTTTAGCACCTTCAACATTAATCTTTTCTAAACTGTTTTTTACAGCTTCACTACTACCATTAACATCGGCTTTAATAATAACATTAATTTCTTTAATGCCTTCTTGAATTTGTCCAAATAGATCTTCTAGAGTCATTCCACTTTTATTTGTATCAGCTTCTCTTGCTCTAATAGTTCTTTCTTCGGCAATATTCTTTGCTTGTTTTTCTGTTTCAAAAGCCATAAATTTATCTCCAGCATTTGGAACACTAGAAAGTCCTGTTACTTCTACTGGTGTTGATGGATCAGCTTCAATAATATTTTGTCCTAAATCATTTTTTAATGTTCTTACTTTACCATAACTTGTTCCAACTACAATTGGGTCACCAAGTCTTAGAGTACCATTTTCAATTAATAAAGTAACTACTGAACCAATGTTTTTGTCTTTTCTTGATTCAATTACTGTACCAGTCGCATAACGATTAGGGTTAGCTTTTAATTCTTGCATATCTGAAACTAATAATATATTTGTTAATAAATCATCAATTCCTAAACCTGATAATGCTGAGATTTTACAAATAATTGTATCTCCATCCCATTCTTCTGGAGTAAGTCCATTTTCAACTAATTCTGTCATAATACGATCTGGATTAGCATTTTCTTTATCAATTTTATTGATTGCTACTATTATTGGTACTTTTGCAGCTTTTGCATGATCAATTGCTTCTTTTGTTTGTGGCATTATACCATCATCTGCAGCAACGATTATAATAACTACATCAGTAACACTAGCTCCACGTGCTCTCATTTCAGTAAATGCTTCATGTCCTGGAGTATCAATAAATGTTATTTTTCTACCATTACATGTAACTGAATATGCACCTATTGCTTGAGTTATTCCTCCAGCTTCTCCACTTGCTACACTTGTTTTTCTAATTGTATCAAGAAGTGTTGTTTTACCATGGTCAACATGTCCCATAATTGTAACAACTGGTGGTCTTTCAATTAAATCTTCTTCTTTATCTTCTATTTCAAGTTCTTCAAAGTTAGAGATATCTTTAGTCTCTTCTCTTTTCAACTCTTTTTTATAGTCTGCTACTAATACTTCACTTGTTTCAAAATCTATACTTTGATTCATATTAGCCATTACACCAAGTGCCATAACTTTTTTTACAAGTTCTACAGCAGCTACATTTAATTTAGAAGCAAGTTCTGCTATTGTCATACCTTCTTTATAAAGGATAATATTATCATCACTTTTTGCTTCATTACTTTGTAATTTTTCACGGTGCTTGTAGATTTTTTTTCTTTCTTTAGCAAAGTTGTTTTTTGCTTCTGCTTTTTTTACAACTTTTGTTTTTACTTTTTCAAATCTTTCTTGGTTATCTAAATCAATATTAGTTTGTTCAGCAAGTAATTCTGCTTTTTCACTTACTTCTTCTTCATAATCTTCTTCATCTTCATCTGTAATATAATCTTCTTGATCTTGCATTTCATTATCAAGTAAAATTATATCTTCTTCTGAAAGGGTTGAATTTTCATCATCATAATTAATACCGACTTTATCACATAAAGATTTTATTTTATCTATATCTAAACCTACATCTTGTGCATAATCTATTAAGCTCATCATAGATACATCACCTCACTTTTCTTATTTTTCTATTATATTTTTTATTTTTTCATATAAACTTTCATCTATACTACATTCTAATCTTTTTTCTAAGATTTTACTTTTCTTTGCTTTTTCTAATACTTCTAAATCTTTTTTTATATAAGCACCTCTACCATTAGCTTTCCCAGATTCATCTACAATAACAGATTTTTCCGGAGTTCTAACAATTCTAAGAAGTTCTTTTTTTGGTAAAGCTTCTTTAGTGACTACACATGTCCTTAAAGGGATTTTCTTAACCTTCATTTTAATTCCTCCTTATTTTGGTGTTTATTATACTTCTTCTCTGAAGTTTATTCCATCTGCTGCAGCTTGTTCATAGTTTTTAATATCGATACGATAATGAGTAAGTCTACTAGCTAGACGAGCATTTTGTCCTTTTTTACCAATAGCAAGTGAAAAATTATCATCATCTGCGATAACCATTGCTTCTTGTTTTTTAGAATCAGTTATTGCTACTTTTAAATTTTTTGCAGGAGATAAGGCATTTTCAATAAACACTGATGGATCTTTATCATATCTAACAACATCTATTTTTTCTCCATGTAATTCTTCAATAATACTAGCAATTCTAGAACCTTTTTCTCCAATACATGCTCCTATAGAATCTATGTTTGATCTTTCTGAATAAACAGCAACTTTACTTCTATTTCCTGGATCTCTTGCTACACTATATAGTAATACTGATCCATCAGATAATTCTGGTATTTCTAGTTCAAATAATCTTTTTACGAAACCATAATGACTTCTTGAAAGAAGGATTAATAAATTTTTTCCATTATTATCTACTTTTGTAACGTATACTTTTAATTGACTTCCCATTTCAATTTTTTCGCCTGGGATAATATCTTTTTTAGGAAGAATACCATTAGTACGTCCTAAATCAATAAAATAGTTATCAGTATCTTCTAAGGCAACTGTTCCAATTAACATTTCATCTTGTTTGTCACCAAATTCATCCATAATACTATTTCTTTCTGCTTCTCTCATTTTTTGAACAATTACTTGTTTAGCAGTTGATGCTGCAACACGCCCAAAATCTTTAGGTGTTACTTCTGTATCAATTGTATCACCTTCATTTAATGATTTGTCTTCACGTCTAGCGTCACTTAATTTTATATCAGTTTCTGGATTAAAGATAGGAACTTCTATTTCATTTCCTTCTTCATCATATTCAATCTCTTCTGGATAATCTTCTGGCATATCATCACTTACTACTGTTAAGTAAGAATATACTTTAATATCTCCTGTTTCACGATTTATTAATACTTTTACATTTGTCTTTGAATTGAAATTCTTTTTATAAGCAGAAGTTAAGGCAAGTTCCATAGCTTCAAATACTACTTCTTTGTCTATTCCTTTTTCTTTTACAATGTTTTCTACTGCACTTAAGAATTCTTTACTATTCATAATTTATTTCTCCCTTCTCCTCTGAATAAATGTCTAATTCATCATAATCATGTGTTATTTTATCTGTATCATCCATTATTTTATTAATAATTCTTGATGCTTCTGTAATTTTTTCTAAGTCAATAACGTTTTCACTATCAAGTACAATATTAAAAACCGTTTTTCCTTCTACTTTAGAAATAAATGCATCACTAACATATATGTTTAAATCTTCCATTTTAGAATTAACTAGGGACGCTACTATTTCTTTCATACTACACCTCCTACATAATATAACAAGGAGTGGGTATGTCCCACTCCTTTCTGTAAAGATTATATCATACTTATTGAATAATTCCAAGGAAAAATACTTTATCTATCGATTTT
>CAZYZU010000080.1:0-4355 GCA_964652065.1 uncultured Muribaculaceae bacterium | reverse complement strand
ACATACATCTAAATCCATTGGATATACTCCCCAGTTAAGTGCAAGACGTCTTCCATCTTTTTCATTTGGAATTAAAGCTAAGATTGGTGCTTTTGGTTTTAAATTACTAATATATCTAGCAGTACGACCACTAATAGTAGCAGCACAAATTAATTTAGCATCTAATAAATTAGCACTTTGAACAACACTTCCAGCAATAGCATTTGTTATACAATCATTATTTTCAATTGATGACATATAATCAAAATCAGCATATCCTTCAGTTACTTCACAAATATCAGCCATAGCATTTACAGTTTCAATTGGATGTTTACCCATTGTAGTTTCACCTGATAACATAACTGCATCAGTTCCATCAAGTACAGCATTTGCGATATCAGAAGTTTCTGCTCTTTTTGGACGATTGTTTTCCATCATTGTTTCAAGCATTTCAGTTGCAACAACACAGATTTTTCCTTTTTCACGACATTTTTTAATCATTCTCTTTTGCATAATTGGTAAAGTTTCACTTGGTATTTCAGTTCCAAGATCTCCTCTTGCTACCATTACACCATCAGATACTTCTAAAATTGAATCAAGATTTTTAATTCCTAAATCACTTTCGATTTTACAAATGATTTGTAAATCTTCTCTTTTTTCTTCTTTAAGAATCTTCTTAATTTCTAAAACATCTTCTTTACATGAAACAAATGAAATAGCTAAAAACTCTCCACCATGTTCACATGCATATTTAATATCAGCTCTATCAGCTTCACTAACATATGGAATATCTAATTTAATTCCAGGAGCACTCATACTCTTTCGATTTCCAAGTACACCACCTGTAATTATTTTACAAGTAATTCCATCTTTTTCTTTAGAAATAACTTCTAATTTCATCTTAGCATTTTCAAGTAAAACTGTATTACCTACATCTAAACTATCTAATGCTTGTGGATGATTAACAGTAAATCTTTCTTCATTACCTAAAACATCATCTTTAACAATTCTAATTGTTTTTCCTGGTGTTAAAGTAATCTTTTCATTTTCTAAAATTCCACTACGAAATTCAGGTCCTTTAGTATCCCAAAGGATTGCAACTGACTTTCCAGTTCTTCTTCTTACTTCTCTAATTGAAGATAAAGCTTGTGCTCTTTCTTCCATAGTAGCATGAGTGAAGTTAATACGTCCTACATTCATTCCTGCTAAAACCATTTGCTCCATTACATCAGGTTCATTAGATGCTGGACCAATACTACAAATAATTTTTGTCTTCTTCATAATTACTACTCCTCCTAAAACGACCATTACATATTATCATATTTAACGTTAAAAATCAACATTTTAGCTTATTTTTGACAATTTGAACAATAATATGTACCTCGCCCATTTATTTTGATATTTAAAAGTTTTTCACCACAGTTTGGACATGTACCATTTTTCTTACCGTGAACAAGTAATTCATTTTGAAAAAGACCATGTACACCCTCACTAGAAGTAAAACTTTTTATAGTTGTTCCACCAAGTTTTATAGCTTTATTTAAAACTATAATTGTATTATCAATAATATCTCTACACTCTTTAATACTAATAGTATTAGACTTTCTTAAAGGAGATATACCACTTAAAAATAAAATTTCATCATCATAAATATTACCGATCCCTGTAATAATACTTTGATCTAATAAACTAGTCTTAATAGAGATTCTTTTATTCTTAAGTTTTTCATATAAATAATTCTCATTTAAACTATTATCATTATATTCATATCCCATATTTTTTAAAGGTATCTCATTCAAATAATTATCTTTAGAAAGTAAATGCATCTTTCCAAATTTTCTTACATCATGAAATCTCATTTGACTATTATCATCAAATGTAAAAGCAACATGTTCATGTTTATTAATAGGATCATTAACACTTCTAAAGAAAAATTTACCTTCCATTCTTAAATGAATTAATAAAACATCTTTATCTAAATGAATTACAATCCATTTACCTCTAGTATCAATGTCTTTAACAGTTTGTCCTTTAATTCTTTTACAAAATCCTAAAACACTAGGATTTTCAATAATATTATTCCAATAAACATCAGCTTTAATAATTTTCTTTCCAACAATTCTTGGTTTTAAAAATTTAACAACTGTCAACACCTCAGGCTTTTCAGGCATAATATCACCTCCTATTTTGCTTCATACCAATCGTTCCCTATTTCAATATCAACTTTTAAAGGAACTCCAACATCATATGCATTTTCCATTATATCTTCAACAATTTTTTTAACTGTATCTAACTCTTCATTATAAACATTAAATACAAGTTCATCGTGTACTTGAATAAGCATTTTACTCTTTAATCCAAGTTCTCTAAATTTATCATATATTTCTACCATAGCTTTTTTAAGTATATCAGCAGCAGTTCCTTGTATTGGTGTATTAAGAGCCATTCTCTCCCCACCACTTCTAATTAAATAATTTTTACTTTGTAACTCTTCTATTACACGTTTACGATTCATTAAAGTTTTAACATACCCATTTTTATAAGCATCAGCTTTTTCTTTATCCATAAATTCTTTAATACCAGGATAAGTTTCCAAGTAATTATCAATAAAAGCTTTAGCAGTCTTTATATCTGTACCTAAATCCTCAGAAAGACCAAAACTACTAATACCATATAAAATCCCAAAGTTAACAGTTTTAGCTGTTCTTCTCATACTTTTATCAACTTCACTAATTGGTATATGAAATATATCACTAGCTGTCTTCGTATGTATATCAATATCATTTTTAAAAGCATCAATTAAATTTGTAGCATTAGCCATAGCTGCAAAAATACGAAGTTCAACTTGCGAATAATCACTTGATAAAATACAAGAATCATCATCCGGAACAAAAGCTTTTCTAATAAGTCTAGAATATTCATCTCTCATTGGAATATTTTGTAAATTAGGACTAATACTAGAAAGTCTACCTGTTCTAGTTAATGTTTGCATAAAAATAGTATGAATTCTACCATCTTCTCTAATAGATGATTTTAATCCAACAGCATAATTAGTATATAGTTTAGATAAAGTTCTATATTCTAATATTTTACTAACTATTGGATGCATATTAATAATCTTATCTAAAATATCCTTGCTAGTAGAATACTTACCTTCTTTTACACGTTTAGGATAAGCAATACCCATATTAACAAACAATACTTCTCCTAGTTGTTTAGGAGACATAATATTAAATTCTTCTCCTGCATCTTTATAGATATCTTCCTCTAATTCCTTCATATTTTTTTCTAATTCTTTAGCGACAACATCTAAATAATCACCATTAACTTTAATACCAGTTATCTCCATATCAGCTAAAACATTAGATAAAGGCATTTCAATATCTTCAAATAAAGATAATTCTTCATCTCGTTCTAAATTAGTAAGAACATTATCCTTAATCTCATAAATAAATTTTGCTTTTTCGATAATAATTTTTTTAACTAAATCAATATCAATTAATTTAGGTTTTTTTAAAGTTCCATAAGTATCTTCATATAATTCTATATCATAAGAAAAACTCTTTGCTAAATATGAAATATCATCTTTAATAGTATAATTAAGTAAATAAGCTCCAATCATAAGATCAAATGTAGTATTTTTAATCTTTAATCCAATATTATTAAATGAAACTAAATTTTTCTTATTATCATATGTAAATTTATTATTAATTGATAAAAATATATCTTTATATTTTTCTAAATCTTCCCTTGGAATATAATATCCATAATCACCATCATAAATACCTACTCCTAAAATATCCCCACTACTATAATTATTACCAGTAATCTCAACATAAAATGAATATTCTTTATTAATATCAAATTCATCTATATCTTTAATTACTAATTCTTTAACATCGTTCTTTTCTTCTTTAATTTCTTCTTTTTCATCACTTGTCAAATTAAGTTTTCTAAGTAAGGAATTAAACTCAAATTCTTGAAGTAATTTAATAAAATCTTCTCTTTTTATTCCATGGTACTTTAAATCATTTAAAGTAAAATCAAGTTCTACTTCTCTATATATTGTCGCTAAATCATAACTCATATATGCATTTTCTTTATCATTAATTAGTTTTTCTTTAGTTTTACCAGTAACATTATTAATATTATTATATAAATTATCTAAATTTTCATATTTAGAAAGTAAACTAATAGCTGTCTTTTCTCCTATTCCCTTTACCCCAGGAATATGATCACTTGCATCACCCATTAGAGCTTTTAAATCAATCATTCTAATAGGTTCAACTCCATAAGTATTTTTAAATTCTGTTCTATCCATTCTAATAAAACTATTAGTCTTTAATAATTTAACATCTACTTCATCACTAATTAAT
>CAZYZU010000079.1:0-4373 GCA_964652065.1 uncultured Muribaculaceae bacterium | reverse complement strand
TCTTTTATTTTTTCATTTATTTGAGTAATTACTTCATCTGATAAGTCTTTACCATCTTCGTAATATTTAATACATGCATCAGTTGATACGGTGAATCCTCTAGGAACTGGAAGCCCAATATTTGTCATTTCTGCAAGATTAGCTCCTTTTCCTCCAAGAATTTCTCTCATATCTTTATTTCCTTCGCTAAACGAATATACGTATTTCACACTATCATCCTCCTATTTTACTATCTCATTATAACATTTTTTATTCTTTATTCATAGCATCTTTTATTCTTTTATATTTTTTTAATTTTTCATAATAACATTTAGGACATAATGAATCGTAGGTAACTTCATTTGTTCCATCTATTGCTACTTGTTCGCCACTAAATGTAAATTTACCATTTACTTTTCTAACGTTAAACATAGCTTTTCTTCCACAATTACAAATTGTTTTTAATTCTTCAATTGTGTGAGCAACTTCTAATAATCTAGTCGCACCTTCAAATCCATCAGTTTTAAAATCTGTTCTTAAACCATAACAAATAATTGGCACATCAAAATCAACTACTAATTGCATTAAGTCTTCTACTTGTCCTCTTGTTAGAAATTGAGCTTCATCTATAAAAACACAAGATATTTCCTCTAATTTATTTTCTAAAATCTTATAAATATCTTCATCTTCTAAAATAATATGATCTACTTTTCTTTCAAGACCTATTCTTGAGAAGATGAATTTATCTCCTTTAGTATCAATACCTGGTTTTAATACTAAAACTTTCATTCCTTTTTGTTCATAATTATATGCAGCTTGAAGTAGTAATGCTGTTTTACCTGAATTCATTGCTCCATATCTAAAATATAATTTTGCCATAATTACACATCCTATTCCTATCATTTTAAGTATAATAAATTTGGCTCTTTTTTACAATATAAATCAGTTAATTTTAAAGAAAAAAGAGCTATGCTCTCTTAAGTGTAATTGACTAATAGTTTTAGTCTTTTAATAACCTTTTTTTCTATTCTTGAAATATATGATTGACTAATTCCTAATTTTTCAGCAACTTCTTTTTGAGTTAATTCTTTTTTACCTAAGAGACCATATCTTAATATTATTATGTCTCTATCTCTTGGATTTAATCTCATTACTTCATTAATCATTATTTTTTTATCTTGATCATCTTCTATTCCTTTAGTAACTAAATCTTTTTCTGTTCCTAAAATATCTTCTAAATGAAGCTCATTTCCTTCACTATCATATGATAAGGATGCATCTATACTTACTTCTGTTTTTAATTTCTTTGTTTTTCTTAGAAACATTAGTATTTCATTATCAATACAACGGGATGCATAAGTTGCTAGTTTAATATTTTTATCTCTACTGAAAGTATTTATTCCTTTTATGAGACCAATGGAACCTATACTTACTAAATCTTCTAAATCAATATTAGTATTTTCATATTTTTTTGCTAAGAAAACAACAAGTCTTAAATTATGTTCTATTAGGACATCTCTTGCTTTTTCGTCTCCATCTTCCATTAATTCTAAATAGAATTCTTCTTTTTCTTTAGATAATGGTTCTGGTAAGATATCTGTTGCTCCAACATAGAAAATACTACCTACTTTTTTAAATAAACTTCTTATTAATTCAATTATTTTTTTCATTATAATTCCTCCTTAAATTTATTTGGCAATATACAATCTGAATTATTTAGAGTAATTTCTTTTTTTGATTTTCCTAGTAAACAATTTTTAAATTCTTTATTATTAATAATTACTTTATCTGCTTTAATACAATGAATTATTCCTTGCTCACTTATAGTTTTAAATGGGACTAATATTGTTTTTTTGGTATTAAAGTCTATGTCATTAGTATTAAGGATTATTACAGGTCTTTTTTTATAAGGATCTATTAAATTATTGCCTGTATCTAAATATCCTGTTAGACTGTATTTTCTTTTATTTATAAAAATATCTACTAAATAACAATTATTATAATTATTTTTATATGATTTTTTTTCTTTTACATATAAATAAATAATTATAGGACTAATAATTATCATTACAATTAAATTGATACTTAAACCATTTGATAGAAAGACTATTCCTTTGTTTTTGTAGGAAAATGTATCATTTATTAAATACATGGCTCCTCCTAAAAATATACTTAAAATATAAAAATAAAGGTATGTTTTAAAAAAATTTTTTTCTCCAAATGTTACTAATATCATAATCATACTGATAATTATTTTTAAAATAAATAGTGAAAATGTATTTAAGGGGATAAATAAAAAGAAAATACTTCCTCCGCCTATAATACTACCTAGGATAATTCTTATTAATTTGGTTCTTCTTTTTAAAATATATTTAGTTCCAAAAAGGAGAACAAAATCAAAGAAAAAATTAATAAAGAAAACTACATCTAAATATATTTTCATGATATCACCATCTAAATTGTAGCAAGAAAAAAACGACTTAATTGTCGTTTTATATTTTCTTTTTCTTAAAAAATATTTTGCAGATATAAAATAAGAATACTGCCATTATACCTACATATGCCCAGTTTAGTATTGTTGTAATTATTCCAGATGTATATTTATCAATTATACCAAATATTCCTGATGGAATATATTTACCGATGATGGCACTCACATCACTTAATCCAATATTATTCTTTATGAATGTTAAAATTCTTAAGAAAATATCAAATATCGCTACAAAAAAAACAAATGATGAAAATCTTTTAAAAAAAATAATTACTAAAACTAATAAAACTACAAATACTATTAAATCTATATACATAACTTACTCCTTATTTAAAATATATATTATTTTTCTTTTCTTGACCGAGAGTTGTTTTTTCTCCATGACCATTATAAATTGTTATACTATCACTATATTGTTTTATTTTTTCAAGACTTTGATTCATTTGATTAATATCTCCTGTTGGAAGATCACATCTACCAATACTATCTTTAAAAATAAAATCTCCAACAAACATTGCATTTATCTCTTCAAGGAAAAATGTTATAGAATCACTTGAGTGACCTGGTGTATAAATACATTTAAAGTGAAAGTCTCCTAAATCATATTCTTTTTCTTGAGTATTGCTTTTTTTAAATATTTTAACACTTTTCTTCGATAAGAAATTTCTTAGTGCTCCTACGTGGTCAAAGTGTGAATGTGTAATTAATACTCCAAGTACTTTATTATCACCAATTTTTTCTTTAATTTTTTGATAATCTGCTCCAGGATCAACTACTAAACATGTGTTGTTTTTAATTAGGATATAGCAATTTTCTTCTAATGTTCCTGTTATTACTTTTTCTATGTTCATACTATCACTCCTATTATTAGGATATCATAAAACAAAAAAAATTAGAAGAATTTCCTCTAATTTTATAGTTTTGATTGTAAATAATTATCTAATGTATGATTTTACTAATTTCTTACTATTTTTTAATGATACACCATTTTCTTTAGCGTAATTATTAATAGAATCTATTACTTTTGGTATTTCTTCATTTGATTTTCCACCATAGTAATAAATTGGTGCTTTTCTATCAGTTTGGATCATTATTATAGAATTTGCTTTTTCTGATGCTTTTTCTTCAAAATTTTGAAATAATGGATTATCTAATTCACCAGTATATCTTATTAATAATTCATCTTTTCCAACAATATTTATTAATGAATCAAAAGTATTTTCTTCATTAGCTTCTTTTAAATTTAGAAAATTTCTACTGTTTGTTAAAATATTTAGTTTGTTATTGCTATTAAATATTAAGGTTACTGGAATAAAAATGTTTTTATTTATTTTTTTATTCCCATATAATTCATCACTTAATATATCATAATATTGTGGGCAATTAAATCTTAAATTTTCATTGTTATCATCTAAATATTTATAATAATCTATTGTGGCATCAATTTTTTTATTTTCAGGAGTATTGCTTATATATGACTTTAATAATTCATATGCATTTATCAATTCTTTAACGATTGCTTTTTTATTTGTGTTAGTGTGTTCATACATTTCTTTTAATATATCGATTTTCTTTTTAATACCATTTATTATCTCTATATTTTCCATATTATATATTCCTCCTCTTGTGCTTGCATATTGTAACACAAAAATATTTTTTTGTAAAGAAAAAACCTTCTTTATAAGGTTTTACTACTTTAAAATCTAGATATAGACTAGATTGCTATCAAATTGGTAACCCGTATGGGGTTCGAACCCATGAATACCACCTTGAGAGGGTGGCGTGTTGAACCACTTCACCAACGGGTCATGAATATATGGTAGCATATTTTTATTTTTTTGACAATATATTTATTATTTTGTTATTAAAACAATTGTCCAAGGGAATGATGTATATACTTTAA
>CAZYZU010000078.1:0-4559 GCA_964652065.1 uncultured Muribaculaceae bacterium | reverse complement strand
AATAATAAATTTCAGTTTCTACGTTTTTAATATAAAATCTAATCATAAAGTACCTCCTTCAATAAGAGACTATACTGCATGTCATTTATTAGTTTTATACTATATATTTTTATTTTAGGTTTATCAATACTTTTAAATTAATGTATAATAATCTTGTTATATGAATTAACTTTGGGAGGATTATAAATGCAAAATTATAATGTTAAAGAAATAAAAGAAATGGATTACGATAAATTAATTGAATTAATAAATTCGTTAACTCCAAATGAAATAATTGAATTAAGCAATCAAGTAGGATACCCTGTTTTTAC
Organism: uncultured Muribaculaceae bacterium; assembly: GCA_964652065.1. Classification (GTDB taxonomy): domain Bacteria; phylum Bacillota_I; class Bacilli_A; order RF39; family UBA660; genus UMGS995. The sequence continues at coordinate 4,248 of CAZYZU010000078.1, read as the reverse complement.
TAGATTATGTATGGGAGTCTTAAAGCATAAGTTTGTTTTATTACAAGATGGTGCTGCAGCTATCATTGTTAATGAAGAAGGTCAAATTCTTCTTCAATCAAGAGCTGACAGAGCTAAATGGGTAGTACCTGGTGGATGCCAAGAACTTGGTGAAAGATTTGAAGATACTGTTATTAGAGAAGTTAAAGAAGAAACCAATTTAGATGTAACTGAAGATAATTTAGAATTAATTGGAATAGTTTCTGGAAACAGTAGAAGAAATGAATATCCTAACGGGGATGTTGTTATTAATAACACAGCACTATATTGTGTTAAAAATTATTCTGGAGAACTTAAATGGGATAGTGAATCTAAGGAAATGAGATTCTTTAATTTAGATAATCTTCCAGCAAATCAAAATGATCCGGATTTAATTGAAATTTATAAAAATTATATTTCAAAATGTAAAACTAGATAATTTAATTTTTGAAGTAGGGATAACATGACAATTTTTTGCACAATATATTATATATTTAGTTATATAGGAATAGTTCCTCAGATTGTTAAATTGCTCGAAACTAAATCAAGTAATGATTATAGTTTAGGAATGTTAACTCTACAATTAATTGCTTTAATCAGTTGGACTCTCTATATTTTTACTTCTAATCAAAATATTATTGTTTATGTAGGGACAATAATTGATTTAGTACTTTTATTATATATAGATTTTTTGATATTAAAATATTATAAATTTAAGAACAGAACTAGCAAATAATTTGTTAGTCTTTTTTTATTATCTTTATAAACTTTATAATTTTCTCTAAATCATATATTTTAAACTTATTATTTGAATTACCAATATAAATATCATTTGATCCATTAAACATTAATATTGGAACATTGTTAATTGTAATAGCATGAGGTTCAACATAAGAAATATTAGTATTTTCTATGCACCGAATACTACCACTTTTTATTATTGGAATTACATTTAGAAAACTAGATATTGTATTTATCTTCTTATATAATTCATCATCAATTTTAATTTCTTGTTTATTTATTTTTAACATTTAGACCATTCCTTTCTTTTAAACACAAAAAAATTGATTCCGAAGAACCAATTTTTCTTTAAAAGACGAATGTTTCGTCTAAATTTCCTAATGGGGCGGCATATGAGAATCGAACTCATGCATACTAGTGCCACAAACTAGCGTGTTAACCACTTCACCAATACCGCCATTTGAATAAGACTCTTATATTCTATTATATATTTTGAAAAAAATCAAGTCTTTTATAGTTATTTGTCTAGACACTATTTGCCTAAAAGAATAAATTACTAAGAAGGAGGATTTATGTATAATTATAACAATTATCTATTAAAGAACTATTTCAGAAATACTACACCCAGTATGATGAATAATAGTCAACCTTCATTATATACTCCAGAAGAGGGATATAATAAAGGTAATTTATTTGCAAACTTGTATAACCAATATAAAAACTATAAACCTGCTAAAATTGTTCCTAAGAACGAACAGGATGCGTTATTATTAGAGTTATCACAATATTCTTTTGCAGCTCATGAATTAAATCTATATTTAGATTTGTTTCCTAATGATGTTACAATGTTAGCCTTATTTAATGATTATAGAACTAGAGCTAATGAATTAACAAAAGAATATGAAAACAAGTATGGACCATTAACAGTCGCTAGCGACAATTTAGGAAATACTTTCTTATGGGAGAAACAACCTTGGCCATGGGAGGTAGGAAATGTTTAAGTATGTTAAAAGATTAGAATATCCTATTAATATTAAGAAAAAGGATTTAAAAATGGCTAAATTCCTTGTTACTCAATATGGTGGTAGTAATGGAGAATTAGCGGCAGCTCTTCGTTATCTTAATCAAAGATTTAGTATGCCAGATAATAAGGGTAAAGCATTACTTACAGATATTGGTACTGAAGAACTTGGCCATGTAGAAATGCTTCAAACTATGGTTCATCAATTAACCAAAGGAGCTAGTGTTGATGAATTAATTGAGGCTGGTCTTGGTGCACATTTTGCAGAACATGGTAAAGGACTTTATCCAACTGATGCGAATGGTGTTCCGTTTACAGTTGCATATTTTGCAACTACAGGAGATTATTTAGCTGATATTAGTGAAGATATGGCAGCTGAGCAAAAAGCTCGTGCAGTATATGAAAACTTAATTGATATGACTGATGATCCTGATTTAATTGCCCCATTATTATTTTTAAGACAAAGAGAAATTGTTCATTATCAAAGATTTAAAGAATTATTTGAATATTATCAAGATATGTCTAATAGAAAAAACAGTGATTAACACTGTTTTTATTTTATATAACTTTTATCAATTGTTATTACTGGTCTTACTGGCCATATTTCTGAAGTAGTTGCTTCACATAGCTTTGCTTCTTCATTACTTGTTTTCTCACATATTAAAACAGATAAATCATTACTATCAACATAACTTGTTAAAGTTCTTTTATTATATAACCAATCCATATTAGAACTTTCTAATGATACTCCTACTTCTAAAGGTACAATATTAGTTATTGTTGCGATATCTTCTAGTGATAATAATCTAGTTTCTTCTATATCATCGCTTGTTGCGCCTAAACTATCTTTTAAATTTTTCTGATACACTTCATTTAAATATGTATTGGCTTCATCACTTCTTATATATGTATTTGTAATATTATCATTTAATAAAGTAACTGTACTTGATGTTTTTTCTGATGTTTTTATAACATGCCAACTACTAGAATCTATTAAATTAACACTATCACCAATATTGTACCTTGTATATGTATCTGTTTCCATTTCAACGATTTCAGTATTTCCTGTTGTTATCTCTTCAGTATCTTCTTGCTTATTTAATGCACTTTTCGTTAAAAATTTATCGACAGTAATAAAAATACTAACTCCAAATAAAATTACTATTAAAATAATAATACTAATTAAATTTCTTCTATTTTCGTCTTTATCCATTTCACATTCTCCTATATTAATATATTATCATAGATATAAAAAAATAGTAAATAAATTTACTACTTTTAATATTCACAATTTCCTGGTGTTCTAGGATATGGTACTACATCTCTTATATTTTCAACTCCTGTTAAATAAATAAGAAGTCTTTCAAATCCCATTCCAAATCCTGAATGAACGCATCCTCCAAATTTACGAAGATTTACATACCAATCAAGAGTTTCCATGTCCATATCCATTTCTTTCATTCTCTTAACTAATAAATCGTAATCTTCTTCTCTTTGTGAACCACCCATTATTTCTCCAGCTCCTGGCACTTCTAAGTCTACTGCCGCAACTGTTTCATTATCAGGGTTCAATTTCATATAGAATGCTTTGATATCTTTTGGCCAATCAATTACAAATACTGGGCCTTTAAAATGAATATCAGTTAAGTATTTTTCGTGTTCTGTTGCTAGGTCTTTTCCATATTCTGGTTTTTCTGTAAATTTATGACCAGATTCTTTCATGATTTTAATTGCATTTTTATGTGTACAAACAGCAATTTTTGAATCAAGAAAAGCTTCTAATTCTTTGATTTTACCTTTAGCAACAAACTTATCAAAGAAGTCCATTTCTTCTTTAGCGTGTTTTAAAACATATCTAATTACATATTTTAAAAGATCTTCAATTAAAGCCATATCATCGTTTAAGTCCGCAAAGCAAATTTCTGGTTCAATCATCCAAAACTCTGAAGCATGGCGTTGTGTGTTGGAGTTTTCTGCTCTAAATGTAGGGCCAAAAGTATAAACTTTTTTAAAAGCAGTGGCAAACGTTTCGGCTTCAAGTTGTCCTGAAACAGTTAGATGAGCTGCTTTTTTAAAGAAGTCTTGCGAGTAATCTACTTTTTTGTCTTTTGTTTTTGGTAAATTATCTAAATCTAAAGTTGTTACTTGGAACATATCTCCAGCACCTTCTGCATCGCTTGCGGTAATGATTGGTGAATGTAAGTAGACAAATCTGTTTTCGTAGAAGTAATTATGAATTGCATAAGCAAGGACGCTTCTTACTCTAAAGACAGCATTAAATAAATTAGTTCTCGGCCTTAAATAAGCTTGTTCTCTTAAAAACTCGCGTGAATGTCTTTTTGGTTGAATTGGATAATCTTCGGGAGAGTCACCAATTAACTTTAATTTTGTAACTTTAAGTTCATATAGTTGTTTTGCATTAGGTGTTAAAACAACTATTCCTTTAGCGGTAATACTTGAGCCAATTC
>CAZYZU010000077.1:0-4599 GCA_964652065.1 uncultured Muribaculaceae bacterium | reverse complement strand
TCAAATAACTTAAAATTGACAAAATAACCCTTTTGTGGTATAATATGCGCAAGTTAAGGGGGAATAGGTTATGTTAAGTTATAAACAAAAGAAAAATTTAATGGCACTTGATCTAGTAATTACAATAATCGCATTTTTAGGAGTAATAGTTATGACATCAATTGTAATTATTGTTCAAAATGAAATGAGAAATGTCTTCATTGGAGAATTAATTGTTCTAGTAATAGTTTTTGCCAATGGAACAAAAAGAGTAGGAAAATTCTTAAAAGAGAAAAAAGCATTAAAGAAAGAATACACCTCAGCAATAGCTATCAAAAAATCTTTCGTTTAATCTTGACTAAAGAGTTAAAATCTCGTATTATTTATTTATAGGTGTGATGACCGAGGTGGAAACTCGAGAGCAGTATCAATAAAGTGATTCTTCTAGAATAAGTAAGGTGGAACCGCGGAGAAATTCGTCCTTACATATTATTCTAGGAGTTTTTTATTTTTAAGGAGGCAACACATGAATATATTTATAGGCTGTGGATCAGAAGATGTTCTAGATAAATTTACTAAAAATAGTAGAGAATTAATTGATAGACTTTCAACAATAGAAGGTTTAAATTTATGCTTTGGCGCATATAATCAAGGACTGATGGGTTATGCCTATGATGCTTTTAAAAAGAATAATAAAAAAGTATGTGGCATTACCCTAAATACTTATAAAGATCAATTAGATATGCTTAACTGTGATGAGGAAATATTAGTTGAAACTACAATGGATAGAATGAAAGAAATATATAATAAAAGTGATATTATGCTATTCTTACCAGGCGGAGTTGGAACTTATGCTGAAATATTATCATCCATTGAAGAGTCTCGTACAAAAGAAGATCGTAAATTATTAATACTTTATAATGATGAATTCTTTTTTACACCGCTAATTAAAGAGATGTATTGGTTATTTGAAAATAAATTTGCAAAAAAATCTATTGGAGAATATATTAGAATTGAAAGTGTTGATGATGAAGTATATAGATTAATAGAAAAGGAGAAAGAATTATGGAAAAATTAACTATGGAAAAATTAGTAAACTATGCTAAACAATATGGATTTATATTTCAAGGAAGTGAAATATATGGAGGACTTGCTAACACATGGGATTACGGTCCATTAGGAATAGAAGTTAAAAATAATATTAAAAAACTTTGGTGGAAGACTTTTGTTCAAGAAAATAAAAACTCTTATGGAGTAGATGCTGCGATATTAATGAATCCAACAGTATGGGAAGCTAGTGGACATGTTGGAGGATTTAGTGATCCTTTAATAGATTGTAAAGAATGTAAAACAAGACATAGAGCAGATCATTTAATTGAGGGTTTTACTGATAGTGTTATTCCTGATAAAATGACTGATGAAGAAATGGTTAAATATATAAATGATAATAAAATTCCTTGCCCTAAATGTGGTAAGAGTAACTTTACTGAAATTAGAGAATTCAATTTAATGTTTGAAACTAATAGAGGCGTAACTAAAGATAATACGAGTAAAGTATATTTAAGACCTGAAACTGCTCAAGGAGAATTTGTAAACTTTTTAAATGTTCAAAGAACTATGAGAGCTAAAATACCATTTGGAATTGGTCAAATAGGTAAGGCGTTTAGAAATGAAATAACTCCAGGAAATTTCACTTTTAGAACTATTGAATTTGAACAAATGGAACATCAATGGTTTTGTAAAGAAGGAACAGACTCAGATTTTTATAAAGAATATAAAGAAAAAGAAATGAATTTCTTCAAAAAATTAGGAATTCCTGATGAAAAATTGAGATATCATGATCATGATAAATTAGCTCATTATGCTAAAGAAGCATGTGATGTTGAATATTTATTTGACTTTGGATGGGGAGAAGTTAGTGGTACTCATAATAGGACAAATTATGATTTATCAAGACACGAAGAATACGCTAAAAAAGCAATGGAATATCTAGATCCAGAAACAAATGAAAAATATATTCCATATGTAATAGAAGCATCCTTTGGATGTGACAGAACAACACTTGCCGTACTACATAATGCATACTGTGAAGAAGAATTAGAAGATAAAACTACCCGTGAGGTAATGAGATTCGCTCCATCTATTGCGCCATATAAAGCATGTGTATTACCACTTGTAAAAAAATATCATTCTAAAAAAGCTGATGAAGTATTTAATATGCTATCACAAAATTTTATGGTAACTTATGATGAAGCAGGATCTATTGGGAAAAGATATAGAAGATGTGATGCTATTGGAACACCATTTTGTATTACAGTAGATGATGAAACTATAAACAACGAAACTGTTACTATAAGAGATAGAGATACAATGGAACAAATCACTTTAAAACTTGATGAAGTAGTTAATTATATAAATGAGAAAATTAAATTTTAATTTTCTCATTTATTTTGCTATAATAAAATAGAGGTGTAATAATGAAACCAGTAATAGGAATACCATTAAGATATGATAAATTAAGTGATGGAAGTCCAATTAATTATATAGCAGAGTCTGTTAGAAGAACCTTTATTAATGCCGGAGCAAGTATTAATGCAATTGCCCCAGTACAAGATATTTGCTATATCGATATAACATCAAAAGAATTTCCAGAACTTACAGAAGAAGAAAAAGAAATAATTGATAAAAATATAGATATGTGTGATGGAATAGTTTTTCCAGGAGGAATAAAGTTTACAGAATATGATAGATATATATTAAAAAGAACACTTTCTAAAAAAATACCCACATTAGGAATTTGTTTAGGTATGCAGTTAATGAGTTGTTATGATGAAGAAGTATATTTAGAAAAAAATGAAACAAAAATTAATCATCGTCAAGAAAAAGATGAAGAACTAACTCATAAAGTAAAAATAAATAAAGACAGTAAATTATTTGATATATTAGGTAAAGAAGAATTATTAGTAAATAGTTTTCATAATTATCATGCAACAGAAAATAAAATTTATAAAACAGTTGCTTATTCAGAAGATAATGTAATTGAAGCTATTGAGTATCCTGGAGATGTATTTAGTATGGGCTTACAATGGCATCCAGAAATAAGTTATCATTTTGATGAAGATTCTAAAAAAATAATAGATTATTTTGTAAAAGAATGTAGTAAAAATAAATTAAAAGATCCTATTTATAATTAGGATTTTTTTGTATAATTTTAAATATTTATTTAATACTAATATCGGAGGGATAATTATGACAGAAGAAAATGATAAGAATGTATTAGATGAATTACATAAAGGTTGTTGTATGGGAATTGATGCTATAAAATATGTTTTAGATAAAGTAGAAACAAAAGAATTTAAAGAAGTGTTAAAAATAGAACAGGATAAATATGAAAAAATAAAAGAAAAAATAGAAGAGATTTATCCAGATTATAGTGATAAAGAACCACATGAGACATCTATAATGAATAAAGCTATGACTTGGTATGGTATCGAAATGAAAACTATGAAAGAAAAAGATTCTTCTAAATTAGCTGAACTTTTAATGCAAGGAACTAATATGGGAATTATTGAAGGAAGAAAATTATTAAATCATAAAGAAACTGATAAAAAAGTAAATAATTTAGTAAAAGAATATGTAGATATGCAAGAAGACAGCGTAGAGAAATTAAAAGAGTATTTATAAAAAGAAATTTAGGTTTCTTTTTTCTTTTGAAAATATAACAAAACATTGACAAAATAAGCAATTTATGATATAATCTGTACACATTTGAATAAGGGGGATTAAATTATGACAAACGGGATATTAGGAAGAAAAAGAGCCTGGGGCTTTAAAATTTTAGATATTGGTAATCAATATGGAAATATGAATACTGCAGAAAGTTTTTATCCTAAGGAAATGACTCTAGAAGAAAGACAAAAAGCTTTTTTAGAAAGAAGAATAAAATTAGGTCTTGAAAAAGGATTTGATGGAGCACATATGTTTATGGCTAATCAACAAACTAAAGATGGATCATATAGAGTAATTGATAAAGAATTAGTAGAAGCTGTTGATGATGGTTGGAAAATAGATACTAATGAAGATATCCTAATTATTACAACAGATACGCCAGAAGTTGTTATAGGTCATCCCGTAGCAGACTGTCCAGTAGTAATGATGAGAGATGTTAAAAAAGGTGTTACTGCAATAGGACATTGTAGTTCCAAAATGATTGATAGAAGACTTCCAATGATGATTGCTGATGCCTTATTAAAAGAATATGATTCTAAAGATGACGATATTTATGCATATGTAAGTGCGTGTGCTAAAGAAGATAGTTATATATATGATTCATATCCAAAATGGGCAATAGAAGATGCTGTTTGGAAAAATGCAATTATAGAAAAAGAAAAACAATATTATATTAATCTAAGAAAAGCAATAGCATCACAATTTGATGAAAGAAACATAAAAAAATATATTATGAGTGGTGTAGATACAATTACAGATGAGAATTATTACTCAAATAGTGCTGCATCAAAGGGACAAAAAGAAAAAGCAGGACGTAACTTTGCCGGAGCATATTATAAAAAAACGTTAGATAAGAAGTAAAGTGCACAATTGAGTGCATGAATGTTCATA
>CAZYZU010000076.1:0-4619 GCA_964652065.1 uncultured Muribaculaceae bacterium | reverse complement strand
CATATCGCCTTTAATTTTTTTATCTTTTTGGTGCCACATCATTTACAACTACACATTTATAAAATGATATTTTCTAGGTCTTTGGTTATGAATTTGATTTTTATAATCTGGAACAATTACACAAACAAAATCATAATTATTTATATTAAAATATTTACATAAAAAACACAGTGGATTTATTATTTCTATAAAAAAACTCAAACTACTTTATATTAATCATAAAGATAGTTTGAGCTAAATTACTGTATGGTGCGGGTAACAGGAGTTGAACCTGCAAGCCTTGCGGCACTAGATCCTAAGTCTAGCGCGTCTGCCAATTCCGCCATACCCGCGTAGATGGTGGACCCTATTGGACTCGAACCAATGACCGTCCGGTTATGAGCCGGATGCTCTAACCAACTGAGCTAAGGGTCCATTGCTATTAATAATAGCAAATTAATAATAGCATATTTTTTTTAATAGTGCAATAAAAAAATAGAATTTTTTTCTCTATTTTCCTAACATATTTAATAAATTAATCTTAAACATATCTCTTTCAGGATCTGTTTTTGATACCATTACACCTTTATATGTTGATAATTCTGCTCTATGTCCTTCATCTAATATTCCTTCAGGAGTTATATTAGTTAAAAGAATTACATTCTTATCAGGGTAAACAGTATAATGTAATCTAATTTCACCATGAACTTTAGCAAACATTTCATCTGTTGGTAATTTTAATTCGTAAGAAACAGTATTTGCTTTTTCATCTTTACTAATTTCTTCTCCTAAAAAGTTACCTTTACGAAGTTCTGGATAGAAAGTAAATGTTAATCTTTTATAAGCTAACATATTGTATTTTCTAACAGATCTTTCCTTTTTTCTAAAATCATTTTCATCTAAATACTCAAATATATATGTGTTCATATATTCAACCCCCCTATATTTATATAAGTTCTTAGAAGACCACCCCTGTATCTTCAAAGTACACACATTATAGCATAAAAATATTCTTTTGTCAAATTTTTCTTTATAAAACAATAAAAAAGCACATTTATTGTGCACTTTTTTACTATTTTGTTAATACTTTTGCATTTGAATTTTCTTCTACTGCAACATTTTCCATCTCTGCAATAATTTTATCTGCTTTTTCTTCATTTGTTAAATTATCTTCAGTAATAGATGAAGATGTTACAGCTTGTGTTGTAATATTAGGATCTGGTAATGGTTCGTTACTATCTACTGCCCCTGTTGGGTCTGCTGTTATATCTGTAATGCTGTCATCAGTATTATAATCGTCTTTATTTGGTGTTTCTGTTTCCTCTGGTTCTCTTGCTGCATCACTGTCATCATATGTTGTATCAACATCTTCCGAAGAACTATTATCTATTTCATATGAGTCTTCACTGTCATCTCTCCCGATATTTTCGTCGTTATCGATATCACTTGAATTTTCTGTATTATCAGGTGAGGCAGTTGTTTTGTTATCAGTTGTTTCTTTATTTTTAGTATTTGAATCTTTTTTGTCTTTTTCTTGCTTTTGTTCTTGTTTAGAATTTTTATTGCCATTATTATTTGATTTTTTTGATTCTGTCGATTGTTTTTCGTTTTGTTGACTTGTCTTTTCTTTGACATCACTTTTATTATATTTCCAATTTACTCTTTCTTTATATTCTTTATGATCAGAAATATCTCTAGCTTTATCACTAACGTTATAAATTCCTTTTGCATCAACTTCATCCATTGCAGCATCTTCGAAAGTTTCAAACGAAAGTGCTTCTTCATCACCTACAGCCTTACTAGCTGTTCTATATGTATATAGAGTATCATTTGCTTTTTCTAATTTATTTAATGCTTTTTCAAATAATACGTCGCTATTAAAATAACTAAGTTCTTTTTCATTTAATACATAATCTTTGTCTAAATTTTTACACATTTTATTCATTGCATTGACAATTGGTGTAATAGATAATTTATAATCTTCAATATTTTTAATATCTTTTTCTTTTAAATTAAAATCTTTTCTTAATTCACTATAAAATTCTTTAGCAATTTCTTCTTTTTTTGCAGAATTTGTTTGAATATTAAAACTGATAATTAATGACTCATATTTCATATAGAATTTTTTGCCTTTTTCATTATTGATTAAATTTTGCTTTTCAAATGATGATGTTTGAACTATATGAGCTTGTGTTTCTTGTTTTATTGCTTTTTTATATGCATTATACATTATTTCTGAATCAAAATCGTATGTTCCAAATATTTTTGTTAAGTCATCTCTACTATATTTATTGTAAAGTAATTGTTGAACTACAATTTCATCCCATGTATGAGCTAGTTTTGATGATTTGTTGTTTTCTATGTGTTTATTTGAAAATGTTTCGTTATATTGTTGTAAATAAGACCATGTTTTAGTAATAAATATTCTTTTCTTTTCATTTATAGTATTTTTACTTAGTAATTCAGATACTTTATTACTGTTTTCTGTTGAATTTGTTGTTGTATTTAAATTTGTTGAATCATTATTTGATTCTTTATTATAATTATTATTTGGAGTAAATAAATCATGTACAAATTTTACTCCTTTTCCAATTACAACTGCACAAGTAACTCCTAAACCAATCTTTATTCCTAACCATAATTTCTTTAATTTACTTTTCTTCTTTTTTGTCTTTTTAATAGTTTTTTTTGGTTTATTTACTTTTGCTTTTTCTTTTTTGATATTGTTTTCTTTTTGTTTGGTATTCTGATTATCTTTATTATTATCTTTTTTTTTTTCATTATCCTTTATTTCTTCTTGTTCTTTTTGAATTTGTTTTTTATTATAAGATAAGGAATCTAATAAAATTTTATCATAATGTTTTTCAAAATCCTTTTCTGTCATTATTTGGATATTTTTGCAAGATTTTAAAGAGGACATATATTTTATTCCTTCTTTTTTTGCAAATTCTAATGTTGCATCTATTCCTTTATCTTTTGTAACACTTTCTACTGAACCATCACTATAGAAAATACAAGCTTGTTCTGTATAAATATTATCTTTATTTGAACTATAAAATATTATATTTCTTATTTCTTTCATAATTTACTCCTTTTTATTTCTTTTTCTTGTTTCCAGTATAATAATAACCATTGCTAAGTAATTTAGTATTATTATATGTACTCCATTTTTTTACTATTGTTCCTTTATTTAATAAATTTCTTGTTCTTTCACTTTTATAACATACGGTTCCATATAATGTTTCTTGTCTTGAAAAATTTACATTTTCTGTTTGATTACTGTAAATTTGTACTACTTTATTTTCTGTTGATGAACAGTTTTCTAAATAAGAATTTACTTCTATTAAACCGCTTGTATAAACATATTGATCGTAATAATAATTAGGTAATGATTGGCAGGTGTTATTACATTTACTATAGTCAACACCTACTAATATATAATGGTTATAAATTGTATCTGTTGGTGGTATTTGATAACTTTCTGTACCTTTATAAATCCAACCACTTTGATTTGATTTTGTATCTTTTGTAATTTCATTTATTTTGTTATATGAGATATTAGATGCATTTGTTATTTTATATATTTTATTGTTTATTTTTATGTAATTATTAGATGAACAAACATTCTCTATATCTTGATTTTGTAATTTGATTGATTGCTTTGTTGTTTTATATTCTTTTTGATAAGTACTAATATTTTCTTTTCTATTATATCTTTTTAATTCTTTTAAGCAATTAATGTTAGTATTTGTACATTTTATTTCACTTGTATTACAACTAACTCTTTCCCAATTATTCCATAAACTCCAATTTGAAAATGTTGCATTATTATTTTTTGCATATTCATATAAATATAATTTATTTGTTGTATCAACTACTTCTATTGTTCCTTTTGAACTTGATTTCTTTTTTACTTTTCTTTTTTTTGTTGTTATAGTTTTCTTTTTTTTATTAGTTGATTGTGTTATAGTTTTTTTACTGTTTTCTTTTGAATCTAATTTTTCTTCGTTTTGTTGGTGCTCTTCTTCTTTTAAATCTTCTTCTTTCTTATCGCTTTTTATTTCACATAAATATGTTTTGCTACAGTAAGAATTATTATTTAAGTGAGCAATTATGTAATCTTCTTCTTCATTACAAACAAGATTTACTTTTAATAAATATTCATTTTCCTTTTTTGTTATTTTAATAAATGATTTATTTTGATCACAAATATTTCCATCTTTATCAGCTAATTTTTTTATTAATTTATTTTTAATCATATTATTTAATGTCATTTTCTTATTTGTACCAATAGTTAATGGCAGATTGTCTTCATTGTAATAAGATATTGCAACTGATTTCATTTTTTCTAAGTTATTTGAAAAAACATCATTTGAAATACCTTCTATTTCTTGCTTATTATTGAATATTTTAGGTATTATCCAAGCTAAAATTAAGGCAATTGCTATTACAATAATTATTTTAATAAAAAAATTCCTATATGGAAAATATGTCTTTTCATAATCTTCATTATACATAAAATAGCCCCCTTGTTTAATGCTTGTTATAATAACATAAATCTGTTTAAAAGTCAATTATTTCAAAGAAAAGATAGTGTAAAATGGTTTGGGGATGGGTATACAAAAAGGAAGACCTTTTGT
>CAZYZU010000075.1:0-4922 GCA_964652065.1 uncultured Muribaculaceae bacterium | reverse complement strand
AGCAGTATTTTGCTATTATACTTAAAATATAAAAAGGAGGAATGATATTATAAGAATTTGATAAAGAAACCAATAATTAACCGTTTATAGATACAAAAGGAGCTGATGCAAATAAGTTAATAGAGAAATAAGATAAATAGTGATATACTATTGGTAGTAGGTGATAGAATGCATACAATTTGTTATGTGGAAGATGAAATAGATCTTTCAAATTTAGTCAAAGTATACTTAGAAAATGCAGGATATAATGTCGTTTGCTTTAGAAACGGCCAAGATGCTATTAATTATATAGGAAATGATATAGATATTTGGATTTTAGATATAATGTTAGCAGATGATGTAAATGGCTATGATATTATAAAAGCAATTAGAGAAAAGAATGATACAGTACCTGTTATATTCACATCAGCAAGAGATCAAGATCTAGATAAAATATTAGGTTTAGAATTAGGAAGTGATGATTATATTACTAAACCATATTCAGCAAAAGAATTAGTCTTAAGAGTAAACAATATTATAAAAAGAGTATATAAAGATAAAATTAACAATCAGATAACTTATCAAATTTATACAGTTGACATATCAAGGCGCGTAGCTAAAAAAGAAGATAAAGAAATAAAACTAACAACTTTAGAATTTGATTTATTACTACTTTTTTTAAGAAACATTGACAAAAGCTTTTCAAGAGAAGAGATTCTAAATTCTGTTTGGGGAAATGATTATTTTGGTTCAGACAGAGTAGTAGATGATTTAGTCAGAAGACTTAGAAAAAAGATGCCAAAATTAAATTTGAATACAATATATGGATATGGATACAGATTATCATGAAATATATAAAAAATAAATTAAGTAGACAATTATTATTTCTAATTGGTTTAATTTTTGCAATTGTATTTATTTGTTTTGGATTAGTTTTACCAAAAGTACTTATATCTGTTGCTGAAAAAAGTATTTATACTTACTTAAGTGAACCACTTAAACTTATTGAAACTGATGTAGATAATAATCTTTTAAATACAAAGGTCGCTTACTTATATTTAATTGATGGTAGAATTGTCATGAGTGATAATTTTGATGAATTAAAAGGAATAAAAGATCCTAAAAAGGTTATTAGTAAATTAAATAAAACATATGGTAAATTTAGTTATAATCATCAAAAATATTATTACTATAAAATAGTAAATAATAGTGGAGTTAAAGTAGCAATAGCAGACGATACCTATATAAATGAGACCAAAAGTCAAATTCTATCAGCAATATTTCCAATAGTTTTAGGAACTTGTTTACTAATTGGATTAATGTTAGTAATATGGAGTTCTATAATAGTTAGAAAAATAGAAAAATTAAAAAATAAAATTGATAACATTGATAATCCAGATTATGTTCATAGAGTAGATTTCACAACAGATGATGAAATAAAATCACTTGCTTTAGCAATAGAAGATATGAGGATAACCTTAATAAATCAAGAACAATATCGCAATCAAATGTATCAAAATATTTCACATGATTTTAAAACACCACTCACAGTTATAAAATCATATGTGGAAGCTGTTCAAGATGGAGTCGAAGATGAAAAAACAGCTCTAAGAATTATCGATGAACAGTCAAAAAAATTAGATCAAAAAGTACGCTCACTTCTTTACTTAAATAAACTTGATTACTTAAAAGATACTAAAAATATTGATATCAAAACAGTAGATATGAAACAAATATTAGAAGAGGAAATAAAAAAATTTAAATTTCATCGTAAAGATATTAAATTTGTATTAGAAACTGATAAAAAACTAGTTTACTATGGAACATATGAACATTGGGAAACAATTTTAGATAACTTATTAAGTAATTTTATGCGATATGCAACATCCACAATAAAAATAGTTGCAAAGCAAAATAAATTAACCTTATATAACGATGGTGATAATATTGATGATAATTTTCTAGCAGGAATTTTCTCACCCTTTAGAAAAGGTATCAAAGGAGAGTTTGGTTTAGGATTATCAATTGTAAAAAAAACCTTAAATATAATAGGATATGATATTCTAATAAAAAATGAAAAAAAAGGAGTATCATTCATAATAACTAAAGGAATTCATTAATTGAATTTCTTTTTTATTTTAGAACATACTATTATTGGTGATATTATGAGAATCTTAATAACAGGTGCTGCATCAGGTATTGGTTACTTATTAGCTGAAAAGTTATCTAGTCGTGGGCATACTGTATATATAACAGTACATACAAATGAACAATTAAAAATGGTAAAAGAAAAATTAAAAGATGAAAATAAAAAAATATTATGTTTTAAATTAGATATAAGAAATAAAAAAGATAGGGAACTTATTAAAACATTAGAAATAGATGTACTTGTAAATCATGCTGGAATAGGGCATGGAGGCAGCCTTTTAGAAATGGATATTGATGTTTTAAAAGAAAACTATGAAACAAATATTTTTTCATCATTTGAACTACTAAAAGAATTTTATCAAATAAAAAAAGAAAGAAAACAAAGCGCTAAAATATTTGTAACATCATCTGTTGCAAGTATGCTTCCAATTCCTTATTTAGGATGCTATACATCGTCTAAAGCAGCCATTTCTATGTTAGTATTCACAATAAAACAAGAATTAAAATATTTAGATAATAATATATCAATTTCTTTAATTGAACCAGGGGCGTATAAAACAGGATTTAATCAAGTGATGGTTGACAATAAAACCAAATTTTTATATAAAGATAACAAAATTTATAAAAATAGAAATAGTATTAATAGATTGCAAAGAGCTCTTTTCGCTATCATAGAAAAAGAAAATCCTAAAAATTTAGTTAACAAAGTAATAAAAGAAATAGAAAGTAATAATCCCAAATTTAAAATAAGAGTGCCATTTATTCAAGGGTTAGCTGCAAAAATATATTTAATGTTATTTAGATAATATGTTGACTTAAAAGGTAATAATGCGATAATATATAACTAATTTCAACTACAGGGGGTAGTTATATGAAAAAAAGTGAATATATCGCAATGTTAATGAAAAAAATCGACTTACCAGATAAAAAATATTTATATGAGCCTGTTACACACATATATGGAATTTATGATGATAAAACAAAAGAGTTTGTTAATGAAACTAACTTTTATTATAATTTATCAATAGATGATATTGATATTTTTAGTGAGGAATATTGTATTATAAATCCAATCAGTTATAAGAAACTATTAGAGAACTATTCTGATGATAAAATAAAAACAACTGTAGATGAATGTATATACGAATATATAAATGATAATAAAAGTACCTCCTGTTTTGCGTCATTTAATCCAACTACTGGAAAAAATCAAATGTTATATTTTGATTTAGATGATGTCTTTGAAGATGATTTTGATAGTATTTTTGAAGATGTAGATGAAACAAGAATAGATGAAAACAAAAAGCAAAGTAACAAAAAAAATAAAGAAGAAACTGAAATACTAAAAATTGATAAAATTTTTAAAGAAGTTACAGAATCTATAGTTGCTCAAGATTCCTCAGTAAGAAGATTAATTTTAGAAATATGTAGAATGTGTTTATCTGATGATAGAAATGGTATTTTATTAACAGGATCAACTGGAGTAGGTAAAACAGAATTAATTAAAACAATAGGGAAATGTATAAATAAAGAGGTATACATTGTAAATTCAACACAATTAACTGTTCCAGGATATTCAGGAACTGATATTGAAGAAATACTTTATGATCTTTATGAAAAATGTGGTAAGGATAAAGAAAAAGCAGAAAATTCTATAATTGTATTTGATGAAATAGACAAAAAAGGATCTTCTGGAAAAGATGATATATCTGGGAAAGGAGTTTTAAATACATTATTAAAATTTTTAGATGGAACTACATATAATGCTCAAAAAAGTACAAAATCTTCTTTTGTCAGTGAAGATGTAGAATTAAAAACGAATAAAATGATAGTAATAGGTTGTGGAGCATTTTCAGATGTTTATAAGAATATGAAAACAACAAATATTGGTTTCACTGCAACAGAAAGTAGTGATAATCCTCAACCAACAATTGAAGATTTTTGTGAAAAAGCTCAAATGCCAGACGAATTTATGGGAAGATTCCCTATAATTATTAAATTAAACGACCTAAGTATTAATGATTTAAAGGAAATTTTATTAAAATCAAATATAAATCCTTTAAAATCACAAAAAAACATATTTAAAAAGGTAGGTGTAGAATTAAAAGTCTCAAGCGAATATATTGATATGATAGCAAAAAAAGCATATGAAATGAAAACTGGAGCAAGAAGCTTAAAATCAGCAATTACTGAAACTACATGGAAACCACTTGAAAAAGTCATTTTAGATAAAGGTATTTACTCAGCAGTAGAACTGACAAAAGATACAGCCATAGATAATAACAAATATAAATTAGTTAAAAAGATTAATAAAAAAAGCAATACTATTTAGTATTACTTTTTAATTTATTTATTAGTGTTTTAGTTAATGTCTTAGATTCCTCAGGTTTATTCTCTAATCTTTTTAAATCTTGTTCATCAACAAAAATTAAAGAATATTGAACAGTAGGATCTATTTCCAATGAAGATTGGAATAAATCAAATAATTCTGTTTCTAGAATAGCAGGAAATTTTGTTTCATCATTAATTAAAACATCCATAAAATTACGATAAAAAATTACATCCTCACAAAGAGTAGATATTTCCATATCAAAATCAAATCTATTTGTATCTTCATTTTTTAAAACATTTGTTATTACTGCCTTTTTTACAGGTCCAGTATAATATTTTTTCATATTATTAATCACCCCGTGCATACTATTATATGATAAATTACTTTTTATGTAAAGAAAAAAATAAAAATGTACGTTTGTAAATGATGTGAGACAAAAAAACCGAAAAAAATTAAAGCAATA
>CAZYZU010000074.1:0-4934 GCA_964652065.1 uncultured Muribaculaceae bacterium | reverse complement strand
TTTTTTAATTCTTCTTTTATTAATTTATCGTTTGCTTTTTCTATAATCTTATTTATATATTCTTTTTTTTGAAAAAGATTAAGTTTTTCTTCATATTCAATTAACTTTTTTATAGTGTTTTGAATTTGTTTATAAACTGCATTTCTACTAACATTATATGTATCTGCTATTTCACCAAGTGAAAGATTTGAAAAATAATATTCTTCAAAGTAATTTCTTTGTTTATCTGTTAAAAGTTTATAATAGCAATCATATAAGTTATTATAATAAATATATTCTTCCATTTTTCACCTACATAAAGTCTTTAAAAAGACCATAAATATATTTTTCAATATCAAATACTTGCAAATCTTCTTTTGCTTCTCCTAGTCCAATATATTTTACTGGTAAATTAACATCATCTTTTATAGCAAGAACGATTCCACCTTTAGCAGTTCCATCTAATTTTGTAAGAACTATTCCTGTAATATTGGTTATTTCTTTGAAACTTTTAGCCTGAGATATTCCATTTTGACCAGTAGTAGCATCTATTACAAGTAAAGTCTCATGTGCCCCACCATCAATTAACGATGAAATAACTTTATTCATTTTTTCTAATTCTTTCATTAAATTAACTTTATTTTGAAGACGCCCTGCTGTATCAACAAGTACTACATCATAATTTTCTTCTTTTGCTTTTTCTACTCCATCATATACAACACTAGATGGATCACTACCTTCACCTTTTGAAAAGAAAGAAACATTTACTTTTTTACTCCATTCATTAAGTTGTTCTATAGCTCCAGCTCTAAATGTATCTGCTCCTACTAATAATACTTTT
Source organism: uncultured Muribaculaceae bacterium (assembly GCA_964652065.1). Classification (GTDB taxonomy): domain Bacteria; phylum Bacillota_I; class Bacilli_A; order RF39; family UBA660; genus UMGS995. Next base: position 4,114 of record CAZYZU010000074.1, on the reverse strand, counting down.
TTACCTTCTTCTTTAAGATTATATGCAATTTTACCGATAGTTGTTGTCTTTCCTACACCATTTACTCCTATAAATAGTATTACAGTTGGACCTGTTTTCGCATAATTAATCTTATTAACTAACACTTCATCATTAACATAAATAATAAATAATTCATCTACTATCATTTCTTTTAATAATTCTGGATCTTCTATTTTTTCTTGTTTTACTCTATCTCTTAATCTATCCATGAATTCCATAACAGTATTAACACCGATATCTGCCATAATTAAAATTTCTTCTAATTCTTCAAAATATTCTTCATTAACTTTATTATATTTATTTGTAAGATTAGCTAACTTTGAAACAAATCCTTGTCTTGCCTTAGTTAAACCTTTTTCATATAGTTTAACTTCTTCTTGTTTCTTTTTATGAGTTTTTTCTTTCTTTTGTTTTTGAATTTGTGTAGTGTTACTACATTTATTAGAATTTAATTCTTCTTTTTGATCTATTTTTTCTTCTTTTTTTTCTATTTCTACTTCTGTTTCAATATTTTCTTCTTTATTATTTTGAAACATATTTTTTATTTTACTAAATAATCCCATATTATCACCTGATAAAATTATAACATAAATCGCTTATTATTCCTATATATTAAAAGGCTTTATTTCACTATTTAATTGTGACTTATTTACAAATCACTACTTTTATAGTATAATCTTAGAGGTTAGTTCTTTTATGTATAAAATTAACTTAAAAAAGAAAGGAGTAATTATGAAAGAAAATAAACCTAATGAAACAAAAGTAGTTGTTTTAGGAGGTTTAGGAGAAGTCGGAAAAAATATGTATTGTGTAATGCATAAAGACGATATTATTATTATTGATGCGGGAATTAGTTTTCCAGAAAGTGATTTGTTAGGGGTTGATTATGTTTTACCTGATTTTACTTTCTTAAAGGAAAATGAAGATAAAATTAAAGCTTTACTAATAACACATGGTCATGAAGATCATATTGGGGCAATCCCATTTTTACTTAGTCAAATTAATATACCTGCAATATACGCACCTAATCAAGCTAAGGAGTTAATCTCTGTAAAACTTGCAGATAGAAATGTTAGATATGATAATTTATTCGTTTATACCGAAGACACTAAACTTAAATTTGGAGAAATTGAAATAGAATTCTTCAGAACAACTCATTCAATACCTGATTCTCATGGTATTAGTTTAAATACACCTAATGGTAGAATTGTTACTACTGGTGACTTTAAACTAGATTTAACACCTATTGGACCTATGGCTGACTTATATAAGATGGCAACTCTTGGTCATGAAGGTGTAGATTTATTAATAAGTGATTCCACTAATGCACTTAATGAAGGATATTCTACAAGTGAATCTAAAGTAGATGGAGCTTTAGGAGAAATGTTTGATAGATGTAAAAATAATCGTATAATTATTGCGACATTTGCGTCAAATATTTATCGTTTAAAGCATATTTTTGAAACTTGTTATAAACATAATCGTAAAATATGTATTTTTGGTAGAAGTATGGAAAATAATATCAATATTTCTATTAATGGAGGATATATCAATCATAAAGAATTGTTAATATCTCCAGAAGAAGCTAATACATTAAAACCAAGTGAAGTTACTATTTTGTGTACCGGATCTCAAGGAGAACCTCTTGCTGCACTTTCTAGAATTTCTAATGGTACTCATCGTCAAATCAAATTAAGACCTGATGATGTTGTAATATTCTCATCAAGTGCAATTCCTGGTAATGCATTAAGTATTTCTAAAACTATAAACAAACTTTATTTAAAGGGAGTTAAAGTTTATACTAATACTGCTCTTGCAGATTTACATACTTCAGGACACGCTAATGAAGATGAATTAAAACTTATGCTTAGACTTTTAAATCCTAAGTTTTTAATGCCATTTCATGGAGATTATAGAATGTTAAAACAACATGCTAATATCGGTATTGAGTGTGGTATTCCTAAGGAAAATACTTTTGTATTAAAAAATGGAGATTCATTATCTTTAGTTAACCATACTCTTACAAAAAGTACTAGTATGCCTGGAGATGATATCTATGTTGATGGTAATCGTATTGGTGAAATTGGTGGTGCTGTTTTAAAAGACAGACAAATGATGGCTAGAGATGGTATCTTAGTTGTTATTGTTAATGTTGATATGAAACGTCACGAATTATTAATTAAACCAAATATTACAACACGTGGATTTATATTAATTAACGAAAATGAAGGTTTACTAAGACAAATTGAATTTAAGGCAAATGAAATATTAAAGAAAGAACTATCCGATACTAAATCGACATTTGCATCTATTAAAAACAATTTAACTAGTGAGCTATATACATTTATTAGTAGATTAACAGGAAGAAATCCTATTGTTTTACCAATAATTATAGACATAAAAAAAGATTTGAATTAATTTCTAATCTTTTTATTTTGCTTCTTCTTGAGCTCTTGTTTCTCTTACTACTGTTATTTTTATTGTACCAGGGTACTTCATAGTTGATTCTATTTTTTCTTTAACATCTCTAGCTATTTTATGAGCTGATAAATCATCCACTTCTTCTGGTTTTACAATAACACGTAGTTCTCTACCGGCTTGAACAGCAAATGCTTTTTCTACACCTGGTATTTCATTACCTGCTTCTTCTAATTGAGTAAGTCTTTTAATATAATTTTCTAAAGAATCATTTCTTGCTCCTGGACGTGATGCACTTAAGGCATCTGCTATTGCAACTATTACAGCAATAACACTTTCGGCTTTATGATCTCCGTGATGTGATGCAATTGAATTTACTACAACTTCATCTTCTTTATATTTTTTAGCAATATCTATACCAATTTCAACATGGCTTCCTTCTATTTCATGATCAATTGCTTTACCTATATCATGTAATAATCCAGCACGTTTTGCTAAAACAACATTTTCTCCTAGTTCTCCAGCTATTAATCCAGATAAATGTGCAACTTCTAGTGAATGTTGTAAAGCATTTTGACCAAAACTTGTTCTAAAATGAAGTTTACCAATTATTTCAATTAAATCTGGATCAAACTTAGTTAATCCTAATTCAAATGTGGCATCATTTCCATATTCAATTATTTTTTGTTTCATGTCTTTGCAAACTTTGTCATATAACTCTTCAATTCTAGTTGGATGAATTCTTCCATCTTTAATTAAAGTTTCTAAAGTTACATGTGCAATTTCGCGACGAAGTGGATCAAAACTAGATAATACTACAGCTTCAGGTGTATCATCAATTATTAAATCAACTCCTGTTATAGCTTCTATCGTTCTAATATTTCTTCCTTCACGACCTATAATTCTACCTTTCATTTCATCATTAGGTAGTTCTACTACTGTTACTGTTTGATCACTTGCTATATCAGCTGCATATTTTTGCATTGAAGTAACAATCATTTCTTTTGCATTTTTATCTGCTACTAATTTCGCTTCATTTTCTTGTTCTCTAATATATTCAGATATTTCTTTAGTCATGTTTTCTTTTACTTGTCTCATAACTAAATCTTTAGCTTTTTCTTTACTAAAACCTGATATTTTTTCAAGTAATTCTAGTTGTTCTTTTTTTATGTCTTCCACTTTACTCTTTTCTTCTTGGATTTCATTTAGTTTATCGGTTAAATTTGCTTCTCTTTGATCAAGTGTTGCTTCACGTTTTTGATATAATTCGTCTCTTTTATCCATATTACTTTCACGTTGTAATAGTCTTTCTTCTTGAGCTTTTACTTCGCTTTTTTTCTCTTTAATTTCTTTATCTAAATCCATTTTTAATTTATGTGCTTCTTCTTTTTGTTCTAAAATAGACTCTCTTTTTAATTTTTCAGCATCTTTTTTAGCTTGATTTATTAATTTTTCTGCCTTTTTTGATGCATTATTTCCTCTAAAGTAATTAATTAAAATTGTGACACCGATACCCACTATTAATCCAATTATTATAAGTAAAATGGAGAATATCATACTATTCATATATACCTCCATTAGAATATATTTAAACTTATTTTTAAATCATAATCTATACATCTATTGTAAGTTGGATTTAATACTGTGTCAAGTTTTATTCAAAATAAAAAAATTA
>CAZYZU010000073.1:0-4985 GCA_964652065.1 uncultured Muribaculaceae bacterium | reverse complement strand
ATAAAAAGCCTTATTATATAAAGGCTTTGTCTTTAATTTAAAACTTCTTCTTTTGGAAAAATTATATTTTTATTTAATTTATAATATTCTATTGCTGATAATATTGACATAATTGTTGCGAAATATAATAGAAAATCTGATACTCTTAAATTCCATGCTTCAAATGGCAAATTATAAAAGAATGTCAAAACAATTCCTATCATTAATGTTGCTGTTTTTAATTTTCCACTTTTTATTGCAGCTACTACTTTTCCTTTTCCTGCAGCTTCCATCTTTATAGCATTTACTATAATATCTCTTAATACTACTACAACAGGAACTATAACTGGAATAAAACCTTGAGCTGCTAAAATTATTAAGACTGAATTAACTAATATTTTATCTGCTATGGCATCTAACATCTTCCCTGTATCAGTTACTTGATTATTTTTTCTTGCTAAATAGCCATCTATAAAATCTGTAATACTAGCTATTATAAAGATTACACCAGCGACAATATATTGACTTCTTACTGCAATTCCCATTACAAAAAATTTAGGCCATTCTATTCCAACTGTATAAAATGGAAATGTTAATATTCCAATAACAATAATACTAAGAATTATTCTTAAAACTGTTAATTTAGTAGGTAAATTCATAAATTGCCTCCTTGTATCCTTTTAAAACTTCATTATGAACTGGTTCTTTATTAAATAATGAAACTATTAAATATATTAATATAGAAATTATTAATACTATTAATATTCCATATATTAATGGTCTATAATCTTTTTTTAGTTTATATTCTTTTGTATATGGGGATTTGATTTTCTTTTCTGTTGTTTCTTCCATTTTCTTTTTTGCTTCTAAAATATCATCTAATGATATCTTAGATGTATGTTCAAATAAAAAATCATTGAATTCATCAGCAACTTTTGAAGGATCTAATCCCAAATATTTTGAATATGTTCTTATATAATCTTTAAGTTTATATACATCTTTAAATGCACGAACATTTCCGTTTTCTATATTTTCTAACTGTGATGTAGAAAGATTATTATCTTCTGCTGCCTCATCAATACTTACACCATTACTAATTCTAGTTTGTTTTAAGTATTCACCTAACTCTTTCACTATCCACAACACCTCTTTTTTTACATAATAAAATAATTAATATTTAATAAGCCATGTTCTGTACCTATTTCTAGGTGACAAACATTTATCTACCGATTGCTCGGTCCCTGACTCTGTTGTTATTCCATCGTCAAAGCTCCCCTACCATAATTTGGGTTTCTCGCTCGTGGGGTTTACCTCGTTTCACATTTTAGTTTCCTAAAAGATCGTCTCTGCGGCACTTTTCGGAAGAAAACCATATCAAATTGACTTAGGTTTTTACTTCGCCGTTAGATTACTCTACCTTAGGTTATTTTTTTCCTAAGCACGAACACTACAATCATTTCAGACTGTGCGAGCATGGACTTTCCTCAATATTCTTACGAATACAGCGTTTGTCTAAATATTAATCATCTTTTCCATATACCATTTTTTCTAGTTTAGAAAGTCTGCGTAATAAATCAACATTAGTTACTTCAGGCATATCACTACCATTTCTAACTATTTCAGCATTCATTTTCATATTACGCATTTCTTGCTTTAGATTCATTATTTCTCCTAATAAATCAGCTTTTTCTTTTTCTAGGTCGTTAATCATAGTATAAAATTGTTCATAATCATTAATTACAATATCTAAGAACTGATCAACTTCTTTTAAGCGATAACCACGTGTGTCTATTTTGAATTCTTTTTCCAAAATATCTTGTGGCGAAAGTTCTATCTTATTTTGATACATCTTTATCACCAATCCCTTTACATTTATATTATGTCATTAATGATTATTTTTGTCAATTGTATCATAGTGTTTTATAGTTATAATTTTTCTCTTTCTTTTAATATATTTCGTATTATCCATCATTGCATTTAAAACTTTTATTATTTCTAAACTATTCATAATTTCTCCTTTTTATCAATCTTAATACATAAAAAATATCTTGTCTTTTTATTCGACAAAACTAGATATATTTTTTATTAAATAGTAATTAAAATCTATAGCAAATTTTAATATTGTATAGTATAATATAGAATAGGTGGTTAGATGAAATATCCAAACGGAATTAAGAAGGATAATAAACTACATAATATTAATTATGGAAATAGGGGTATGAATTTAGAGAATGATTTAAATATTACTAACAAATATTATAGTGAAATAGATAAAGCATTTATTTATAAAAAACCCACGCCTGTAAAAATTGTTAATGTGGATTATGTTTCAAGAAATATGGCAACTATTAAAGAAGCTTATTTTGTAGATCCTTCAACTACTGATTACAATGGAATATATATGGGGAAATATATTGATTTTGAAGCTAAAGAAACTAAATCTAAAACTGCATTTGCTTTAAACAATATTCACCCTCATCAAATAAATCATTTACAAAATATAGTTAATCACCAAGGAATTGCTTTTTTAATTGTTAGATTTACATCACTTAATTTAACATATTTATTATTAGCAAAAGATTTTTTAGAATATATTAATAATAATACTAGAAAATCTGTACCTATTGATTTTTTTAAAACAAAGGGGTATATAATAAAGAATAAAATAAGACCAGTAATTGATTATTTAGAAGTAATCGATAAAATATATGGAGGTACATTATGAAAAAGAAAGTATTAAAAATAAAAAAAAGAAGACCATGTACTAATAAAACTGGTAGTGTAAAAAATGGTTCTTCTAAAAATATAAAGAAAAGAGTAGAAACAAATCCTACAAAACTTCCTAAAAACGCAAAAATAGTTTTAGCGGTTTTGTTTATAGCATTACTAGTATTATGTTTTATAAATATGGGATTGATTTTTACGATAATAACTGCAATATGTGGGGCCATAATTGTTGGAATAGCAAAACTAATAGATAAATTTAGTCATGATAAAAAGAAAAGAAAAATTCTTAATATTATTCTTATTATTCTTTTAGCACTTGGTATATTAATGATTGTACTTTTCGCAGCTTTTATGGTTTATATAACTATTAAAGCTCCAGAATTCGATACTAGTAAACTTAATACTAGTGAAGTTACAATTATTTATGATAAAGATGGTAATGAAATAACTAAGCTTGGTAGTGAAATGAGAGAAAAAGTTAAATATGATGAACTTCCTCAAGTTTTGGTTGATGCAATTGTCGCTACAGAAGATTCTAGATTTTATCAACATAATGGATTTGATGCTCCAAGATTTTTAAAAGCAACTCTTGGTCAAGTTCTTGGTAATTCCGATGCTGGTGGAGCTTCTACTTTATCAATGCAAGTTATTAAGAATAGTTTTACTTCTACTATCTCTGGTGGAATTAAAGGTATTGTTCGTAAATTTACTGATATTTATTTAGCTGTATTTAAGTTAGAAAAAAATTACTCTAAAGAAGAAATTATTGAATTTTATGTTAATAATCATTTCTTAGGTGGAAATATATATGGTGTTCAAGAAGCATCTCGTGAATATTTTGGTAAAGATGTCTCTGATTTAAATTTAAGTGAGGCATCAATCCTTGCTGGTATGTTTAAATCTCCAAATTATTATAGACCTAATGTTAATCCTAAGAATGCTACTTCAAGACGAAATACTGTACTTTATTTAATGAAAAGACATGGATACATTGATGAGAAAGAATATAATTTAGCAAAAAGTGTTCCGGTTGAATCTTTAACAGCAGAAGAATCAAACGCATCTACGTCTGATTATCAAGCATATATTGATACAGTAGTTGATGAAGTTGAAGATAAATACGATGTTAATGCTTATACTACTCCATTACTTATTTATACTAATATGGATAAGGCAAAACAAGATGGTGTTAATGATGTCCTAGCTGGAAAAACTTATAATTGGATTAATGATAAAGTTCAAACTGGTGTTTCAGTACTTGATTCTGCTACTGGTAAAATTCAAGCTATTGGTGGTGGCCGTAATAAAAGTGGCGCTAACACATTTAATTATGCAACACAAATAAAGAGACAACCTGGATCTAGTGCAAAACCATTATTTGATTATGGTCCTGGTATTGAATATAATAACTGGTCAACTTATGGATATCAAACTGGTGATGATAGTTATAAGCTATTTGATGATTCACCTTATTCTTATTCAAATGGTAGATCAATAAAGAACTGGGATAATGGTTATTTTGGTTCAATTACACTTAGAAGAGCACTTTCAACTTCTCGTAACATACCTGCTTTAAAAGCTTTCCAAATGGTGGATAATGCTAAAATAATTGATTTTGTTACAGGACTTGGAATTACTCCTGAGATATCAAATGGTAAAATACATGAAGCTCATTCAATTGGAGCATTTACTGGAGTTAATCCAGTTCAAATGAGTGCTGCATATGCTGCTTTCTCAAATGGTGGATATTATAACGAACCTTATACAATAGAAAAAATAGTATTCCGTGATACTGGAAAAACTGAAAAACATAAAGCTAAAGCTAAACAAGTAATGAGTGATGCAACAGCATTTATGATTGCAAGTGTTTTACAAGATGTTTCAATTACTGGTGGTAAACCTAATAATGTTGCAGCTAAAACTGGTACTACAAACTATGATGATGCTACAATGGATAAGTATAATTTACCAAGTGATGCTATTAGAGATTCTTGGGTAGTTGGATTTACAAACAAAACAGTTATTGCTGAATGGTATGGATATGATACAATTAGTCGTGAATTTTGTTTAAGAAATGTTCCTGCTACTATCCAAAAAGATAAATTATTCTTAGCGCTTGCTAATGCTGCATTTGAAAAAAATAAAGAAGAGTTTAAAATGCCAAGTAGCGTTGTAAAAGCTGCTATTGGTGGTGCTGGTTCTACCGCTTACGAATACTTTAAAAAAGGTCATGAGCCTAAAAATGCTGCAGAAGAAGCTGCAACTAAACTTGCTACTCC
>CAZYZU010000072.1:0-5037 GCA_964652065.1 uncultured Muribaculaceae bacterium | reverse complement strand
AAAGATATAAATATATTTGTAAGTATAAATAAAAATATTTTTAATGATGAAATAGAACCATTAAAAAAAATATTACTTGAATTAGATAGTTTAAACATAAAAGGTATTTTTTATTATGATTTAGCCTTAGTAAATTTAAAAAGAAAACTACACTTAAATTTTGATTTAATATGGAATCAAACTCATATGGTAACAAATTATAAAACTTGTGATTATTACCATGAAATGGGAGTGAAATATGCTCTTTTATCTAAAGAAATTACAAAAGATGAAATAATAGAAATTATAAATAAATCTAAAATAACACCAATAGTAGAATTAATTTCATATCCATCAGTAGCCTTTTCAAAAAGAAAATTAATAACAAATTATTATAAAGAATTAAATAAAGAAAAAAAAGATGAAATAGAAGTAGAAGAAAAAATAACCACAGATAAGTATTTGTTAAAAGAAGATAATGATGGAACAACATTTATAAAAAAAGACTTAGTAAATGGATCATCTGTTTTAGAAGAATTATTAAATAATAATTTAGAATACATCTTATTAAAAGAAGATTTTATTGAACACAATTTATTTATGAAAACACTTGATAATATTAACTATTTTATAACTAATTATAAAAAATTAAATGAAGAAGCAAACAATGATTGGTTAAATAAGCAAGAACAACTTTTAGGAAGTAATACAGGATTCTTTTTTAAGAAAACTATATATAAGGTGAAATAGTATGAAAAAAATAGAATTATTATCTCCTGCAGGAGACATTGAAAGATTAAAAGTAACTCTATTATATGGAGCTGATGCTGTATATATTGGAGGACAAAAATATAGTCTTAGAGCTAATGCCACAAACTTTAGTATTGAAGAAATAAAAGAAGGATGTGACTTTGCTCATAACTTAGGAAAAAAAGTTTATTTAACTTTAAACATCGTTTTTCATAATGAAGATATGGATGGTGTAGAAGAATATATTAAAGAAGTAGTAGATGCAGGAATTGATGCATTTATTGTAAGTGATCCTTTTATTATTTCTCATATTAAAAATAATTATAAAGATGTAGAAGTTCATTTATCAACACAAAATTCTACAAGTAATTATTCATCAGTTTTATTCTTTAAAGAACAAGGTGTTGATAGAGTGGTTCTTGCTAGAGAATTATCTAAATATGAAATAAAAGAAATTATAGATAAAACTAAAATTGATATTGAAGTATTTATTCACGGAGCTATGTGTACATGTTTTTCAGGACGTTGTGCCTTATCAAATTATGTAACTAATCGTGATGCAAATCGTGGTGGTTGTGCTCAAGTATGTAGATTTTCATTTGAGACAGAAGAGGATAAAAAATTTACTATGGCAACAAAAGATTTAAATATGACTAACTATATTAGTGACTTAATAGATATTGGTGTAAGAAGTCTAAAAGTAGAAGGAAGAATGAGATCTCTTTATTATCTAGCAACTGTAATTGGAACTTACCGAAAAATAATTGATGCTTATTATGATAAAAAGCTAACTTCTGACTTTATGAAAAAACAAGAATATATCTTAGAAAGAGTAGCAAATAGAGAAACATCTACTCATTATTTTATGAAAGAAGCAGATTATAAAGATCAATATTATACAGGTAGACAAGAGATATCTAATCAAGATTATTTAGGGCAAGTAGTAGAATATGATAAAGAAAAAAAATTAGTAAAAATACTAGAAAGAAATTATTTTGAAGTAGGAGATAAAGTAGAATTATTTACTCCAAGTGGTAATATTTATACTTTTATTGTTACTAAGTTATTTAATGAAGATATGGAAGAAGAAACTATTGCCAGACATCCAGATAATATCTATTATCTATATTTAGAAGGTAATGATGATATAGTTAAATATTCAATGGTTAGACTTATAGAAAAGAGGAAAGGGAATGAATAATATAGAAAAAGCTAAAGAAAATTATTTACTAAGAGAAGAAAATTTAAGTGATTTTGCTACTAAAAGTAGTGATGCTATAAGAGTAAAAGAAAATATTGATGATTTTAGAACTCCCTATTTTAGAGATATTGATAGAATTATTCATTCTCTAAGTTATACAAGATATGTTGATAAAACTCAAGTATATTCATTTAAAAACAATGATCATATCTCAAAAAGAATTACCCATGTTCAATTAGTTTCTAAAATAGCTAGAACAATAGGTAGAGCTCTTCTGTTAAATGAAGATTTAATTGAGGCTATAGCTTTAGGACATGATATTGGACATACTCCTCTAGGACATACTGGAGAAGCAATTTTAAATGAAATTTCTCTAAGAGAACTAGGAGAGTATTTTGCTCATAATGTTCAGGGCGTAAGAGAATTTATGTATGTAGATAATGATGGAGAAGGTCACAATTTAACTATTCAAACGTTAGATGGTATATTTTCTCATAATGGAGAAATACTAAATTCGAAATATGTTCCAATGCCTAAAACTAAAGAAGAATTTATGCATGAGTATGAAGAAAGTTATAAAGATTTAAAAAAATCAATGAAGTATTCTCCAATGACACTAGAAGGATGTGTTATGCGTATTTCTGATATTATAGGATATATAGGAAGAGATATAGAAGATGCTATTAACTTAGGTAAATTAAAAAGAGAAGATATTCCTAAAAATATTGTTGAAGTCTTAGGAAGTGACAATAAAGAAATAGTTAATGCAATTATTGTTGATATTATAAATGAAAGTATGGGTATGCCATATATTAAAATGAGTGATAAAGTATTTACTGCTATAAATGATTTAAAAAACTTCAATTATAAAGAAATTTATAGTAAATCTATGACAAAAGATGAATATAATTACTATAAATTAGGAATGGAAACAATATATAAGGTATATTTAGATGCTTTAGACAATAAAGATTATAATAACATCATCTATAGAGTGTTTTTAAATAATCAATCAGATGAATATAATAACAATAATTCTAATAAACGAAAAGTTATTGATTTTATTAGTGGTATGACAGATGAACTATTCCTAAAACAAGTTAAAAAGTATACAAAATAATTGCTTTTTTTAGTGTTTTGTGTTATAATATGCAATCCCAAGTGGGAATTAAACATTGACAAAATACTAAATATGTAGTATTATTTAAAACAATGTTATGATTATGAGGTGAAAAATATGGCAAACAAGAAAACTGTTTACTTAACACAAGAAGGATTAGACGTATTAAAAAAAGAATTAGACGTTCTAATCAATGTTAGACGTCCAGGAAATATACAATCAATTAAAGAAGCTAGATCATTAGGGGATTTATCTGAGAATGCAGATTATGATGCTGCACGTAATGAACAAGCTGTAATAGAAGGAAGAATTCAAACAATTGAAAAAATGTTAGAAAATGTTTCAATTATTACAAAAACAGATACAGATAAAGTATCACTTGGAACAACAGTCGCAATAAAATATGTTGATGATGATGAAGATGATGAAGAAGACGAATATAAAATCGTTGGAAGTCAAGAAGCAAATCCATTTGAAAGTAAAATTTCTAATGAATCACCAATAGCTCAAGCATTACTTGATCATAAAGTAGGAGATGTTGTAACTGTTGAAAGTCCAAATGGTTCATATCAAGTTGAAATAAAAGCTATAAAATAGGTAATTCGAAAGAGTTATCTTTTTTTAATTTTTAGTTGTTAAAACGATTAATATAAGATATAATATAACGTGTTGGAGGGAATAATAAATGACAAAAGAAAAAGAAACTAAAACAAAAAATAAAAATATACATGAAGTTGTAATTAAAATTGATGGAGAAGCTTGGAAAGAAGCACTTGATAAAGCATTTAATGAAAAAGTTAAAGATGCTAAAGTAGATGGATTTAGAAAGGGTAAAGTTCCAAGAAACATTTATGAAAAGAATTTTGGAAAAGAATCTTTATTTATACCTGCTGCTGATTTAGTGTTACAAGATGCTTATATGAAAGCAATGGAAGAATCTAAATTAATTCCAATTGTACAACCAGATGTTAATTTAAAAGATATTAATGATGAAGGTGTATCGTTTACATTTAAGATTGTTACAAAACCAGAAGTAAATGTAAAAAAATATAAAGGATTAAATATTAAACCTGAAAAAGTTAAAGTAACAAAAGAAGAAATTGAACATGAATTATCACATGTTTTAGAAAAATACACTGAACTTGTAACAAAAGAAGGAAAAGTTGAAAATGGAAATGTTGCTGTTATTGACTTTGAAGGATTTAAAGATGGTGTAGCATTTGATGGTGGAAAAGGAGAAAATTATTCTCTAGAAATCGGATCAAATACTTTTATCCCAGGTTTTGAAGAACAAGTAATTGGTATGAAAACAGGAGAAGAAAAAGATATTAATTTATCATTTCCTGAAGATTATGGAGTTGAAGAATTAAAAGGAGCTCCAGTAGTATTTAAAGTTAAAGTAAATGAAATTAAAGAAAAACAAACTCGTGAATTAGACAAAGATTTCTTTGAAGATTTAGGAATGGAAGGAATTGACTCAAAAGAAAAACTTGAAAAAGAAATTGAAACTTCTATTAAAGCTCAAAAAGAAATGGATGTTGAAAACAAATTTGTTGATAAAATCCTAGAAGAAGTATCTAAAAACGTAGAAGTTGATATTCCAGAAGAAATGGTAAATGAAGAAGTAGATAGATTAATGAAACGTTTTGAAGAACAAATGAAAATGCAAGGAATTAGTCTAGATGTTTATTATCAATTTACTAAATCAACTGAGGCTGATTTAAGAAATCAATTAGAAAAAGAAGCATATTCAAATGTATTATATAGATTAATGCTAGAAGAAATAATGAATCTTGAAAAAATTGAAGTAACTATGGAAGAGGCTGAAAAAGAAGCAGAAGAATTAGCTAATAAATATCAAATGGCTAAAGATGAATTCTTAACTAACTTTGGTGGTATTGAAATGGTTCAATATGATCTTGAAATGCGTAAAGCAATTGATTTATTAAAAGAATTAAATAAGTAATAAAAGAGTAACTAAAAAATT
>CAZYZU010000071.1:0-5050 GCA_964652065.1 uncultured Muribaculaceae bacterium | reverse complement strand
AGAGTTATCTCTTTCTTTTTGTATTTGGAGAGATAAGAATGGGACATTATTTTACAAATGAAAAATTACCTAGCAATGTTAAAAGAACTAATTGTTTTGTTTTGGGACAAAAATTTACTTTTTTAACTGACAATGGTGTTTTTTCTAAAGAAGGATTAGACTTTGGCAGTAGACTTCTACTTGAATCCATCCCGCTTGGAGAAGTTGGAGCGAAAGTCTTGGACATGGGTTGTGGATATGGAGTTTTTGGTATAGTTTTAAATAAACTTACTAATTCTCATGTTGATATGGTGGATGTTAATTTACGAGCTATGCATTTAGCTAATCGTAATGTTTTAGAAAACAATTGTAAAAATGTATCTGTATTTGAAAGTGATTGCTATAGTAATGTTATTTCTAAATATAATACTATTATTACAAATCCTCCTATTAGAGCTGGAAAGAAAATTGTCTATTCTATCGTTATGGATGCAAAAGAACATTTGGAAGAAAATGGTAACTTGTTTTTAGTAATTAGAAAAGAACAAGGTGCTAAATCGTTAATGTTCGACTTGGAAAAGATATACAATGTCAGTATATTGGAAAAAAAGAAAGGCTTTTTCATATTAAAATGTACAATTTAGTTGACTTGTTTATTAATTTATGCTATTAATATAAATTGGCAACGTGTTATTTTAATACGATTTTGTTCTTTAAAAAATTATTGTTTGGGGTGAAGAAAGTGGCATATAAAATAGTAAAATGTGGTGACCACCGAGAAAGAAGAATTTTCTCAAAAATTAGAAATACTTATGAATTAAAAGATCTTCTTGAGATTCAAAAGAAATCGTACGATTGGTTTACAACTACAGGTATAAAAGAGGTTTTTGATGACTTATTTCCTGTAGAAAACTTTTCAGGAACATTATCTTTGGAGTTTGGAGAATATCATTTTGATGAACCAAGATACTCTATCAAAGAAAGTAAGGATAGAGAAACAACTTTTTCAGCGCCTTTAAAAGTAGAAGTGCGTCTTTTTAATCGTGAAACTGGAGAAGTAAAAGAACAAGAAATATTTATGGGTGATATGCCTGTAATGACTGATAGTGGTACTTTTGTCATCAATGGTGCTGAACGTGTTATTGTATCTCAATTGGTTAGATCTCCTAGTGTTTATTTTAATCATGAAATAGATAAAAATGGTCGTGAATTAATTACTTCACAAATTATACCTACTCGTGGTACTTGGCTTGAATTTGAAGCTGAT
The DNA here is from genome assembly GCA_964652065.1 of uncultured Muribaculaceae bacterium. Classification (GTDB taxonomy): domain Bacteria; phylum Bacillota_I; class Bacilli_A; order RF39; family UBA660; genus UMGS995. Next base: position 3,804 of record CAZYZU010000071.1, on the reverse strand, counting down.
GCACGTGATGTATTATATGTAAGAATTGATCGTACTAGAAAAGTAACATTAACAACATTACTTAGAGCATTTGGATTATCTAGTGATGAAGAAATATTCAAAATGTTTGGTGAAGATGATTATTTAAAAAATACTATAGCAAAAGATTCAACTAAAAATACAGATGAGGCTTTAATTGAAATATATGAAAAATTAAGACCTGGTGAACCTGCAACATTAGATTCATCTAAAAATCAAATTATTACTAGATTCTTTGATGAATTTAGATATGATTTAGCTCGTGTTGGTCGTTATAAGTTTAATCGTAAACTTAATGTAATGGATAGACTTTTAGGACAAACTTTAGCTGAAGATATTAAAGTTGACGGTGAAGTAAAATGCGCTAAAGGAACTGTATTTACAAAAGCATTACTTGAGGATTTAAAAGATGTTTTTGCAAGTGGATATGGAACTGTTGAAGTTAGTGTTAATGAAGAATTAGATACTTATAATAAAGTTCAAGAAATTAAAATTGTTGATCCAAGTGATAAAAAGAAAAAAATCACTGTTATTGGAAATGATCAAACAATCGAAGAAAAAAGACTTACAATTTCAGATGTTTATGCATCTATATCATACTATTTAAATTTATTACATGGTGTTGGTAATTTTGATGAAATTGATCATTTAGGAAACAGACGTATTCGTCAAGTTGGAGAACTTTTACAAAATCAATTTAGAATTGGTGTTTCTCGTATGGAAAGAGTTATTCGTGAAAGAATGACTACTCAAGAAATGGAAGAGGTTACTCCTAAAACATTAATTAATATTAGACCAGTAACTGCTTCAATGAAAGAATTCTTTGGTAGTTCACAACTTTCTCAATTTATGGATCAAACTAATCCAATTGCAGAACTTACAAATAAACGTCGTTTATCTGCTTTAGGACCTGGTGGATTATCTAGAGATAGAGCTGGAGTAGAAGTTCGTGATGTTAATACTTCACATTATGGTAGAATTTGTCCAATTGAGTCTCCAGAAGGACCAAATATCGGACTTATTACATCTTTAGCAAGCTACGCTAAAGTAGATGAATATGGATTTATTATGACTCCATATCGTAAAGTTGAAAATTGTAAAATTACAGATACAGTTGAATATTTAACTGCTGATGAAGAAGCTGATTATATAATTTCTCAATCAACAGTTGGTACTGATAAAGACAATATAATTACAGATGAACAAGTTAACGCTAGACTTCGTGGAGAAAATATTTTAGCAAAACCAGAACAAGTTGATTTTATCGATGTTTCTCCTCAACAGGTTGTTTCTGTTACAACAAGTTGTATTCCATTCTTGGAGCATGATGATGCTACACGTGCACTTATGGGTGCTAACATGCAACGTCAAGCAATGCCACTAATTAAAACAGAAGCTCCATTTGTTGGAACTGGTGTTGAACATATAGCTGCAAAGGATTCAGGAGTATGCATAGTTGCAAAAGCTGATGGTATTGTTGAATATGTAGATGCTAAAAAAATAATTGTTAAAAATAAAAATGGTAAAGATACTTATTATTTAGCTAACTTTGAACTTGCAAATGCTGGTATTTGTAATCATCAAAGACCTATTGTTAAAGTTGGAGACAAAGTTAAAGCTGGAAAAACTATTATTGCTGATGGAAATTCTACTGATCAAGGAGAACTTGCATTGGGTAAAAATATGGTAGTAGCATTTATGACATTTAATGGTTATAACTATGAAGATGCTGTTATATTAAATGAAAATTTAGTTAAAGATGATAAATTAACATCACTTCATCTTGAAGATTATGAAATGCAATGTCGTGAAACAAAATTAGGACCTGAAGAAATTACTCGTGATATTCCTAATGTTAGCGAAGATGCAAGAAGAAATCTTGATGAAAATGGTATTATTACAATTGGTACTGAAGTAAAAGAAGGAGATATTCTTGTTGGTAAAGTTACTCCTAAGGGAATGGCTGAACTTACTTCAGAAGAAAAACTTTTATATGCAATCTTCGGAGAAAAAACTCGTGAAGTTCGTGATACATCACTTCGTGTTCCACATGGTGGAGATGGTATAGTTCACGATATAAAAATTTATTCTCGTAAAGATAATGATGAATTACCTGCAGGAGTATCTAAAGTTATTCGTGTATATATAATTCAAAAACGTAAAATTCAAGTTGGAGATAAGATGTCTGGACGTCATGGTAACAAAGGTGTTATTTCACTAGTATTACCAGAAGAAGATATGCCTTATTTACCAGATGGTACTCCAGTTGATATTATGCTTAATCCACAAGGTGTTCCTTCTCGTATGAACTTAGGACAAATTCTTGAATTACATATGGGTATGGCTGCTAAAAAACTTGGTGTTCATATAGCAACTCCAGTATTTGATGGAGCAAATATTGATGATATTGAAGAAATGATTGAAGAAGCTGGAATGGATAAAGATGGTAAGACTGTATTATATGATGGTCGTACAGGTGAAGCATTTGATAATCGTATAGCTGTTGGTGTTATGTATATGATTAAACTACACCACATGGTTGATGATAAACTTCATGCAAGAAGTACTGGTCCTTATTCATTAGTAACACAACAACCTCTTGGAGGAAAAGCTCAATTTGGTGGACAAAGATTTGGAGAAATGGAAGTTTGGGCATTATATGCATATGGTGCTGCTCACACATTACAAGAAATCTTAACAGTTAAATCAGATGATGTTGTTGGTCGTGTTAAAGTATATGAAGCAATAGTTAAAGGTCAAGAAATTAATCAAGCTGGTGTTCCAGAATCATTTAGAGTATTAATGAAAGAATTCCAAGCATTAGGTTTAGATATTTCAATAATTAATGATAAAGGTGAAAATCTTGAATTAAAAGCAATCGAAGATGCAGAAGATAAAGAAGAAATGAATATATCAATAGATGAATTTGATAAACCACCAATAGTTACAGATTCAAAAGATATAAAAAAGGAAATGATGGAATCTTCAGATGAAGATGAAATTGAAGAAAAAGAAGAGGAAGGAGCTGATCTTTAATGATAGAAGTAAATAAATTTGAGGCATTAAAAATTGGGATTGCTTCTTCTGAAAAAATTCGTGAATGGTCTTATGGAGAAGTAAAAAAACCAGAAACAATTAATTATCGTACTCTTCGTCCTGAAAGAGATGGATTGTTCTGCGAAAAAATCTTTGGACCTACAAAAGATTTTGAATGTGCATGTGGTAAATATAAACGTGTACGTTATAAAAATATAGTATGTGATAGATGTGGTGTAGAAGTTACTCGTTCTAAAGTTCGTCGTGAAAGAATGGGACATATAGAACTTGCTACTCCTGTTTCACATATTTGGTTCTTTAAGGGTGTTCCTTCTCGTATGGGTCTTGTACTTGATATGAGTCCAAGAGATTTGGAAGAAGTATTATACTTTGTTAGTTATGTTGTAATTGATAAAGGTAATGCTCCGCTTGAAGATAAGCAAACATTATCAGAAAAAGAATATCGTGCATATTATGAAAAATATGGTACAGGATTTAAAGTTGGTATGGGTGCTGAAGCTATAAGAGAATTATTAAAGAAAGTTAATATTAAAAAAGAATTAACAGAAATTACAAGTGAACTAGAAACTGCTCAAGGTCAAAAAAGAACTCGTTTATTAAAAAGACTTGATGTACTTGATGCATTTGATAAGTCTGGAAATAAACCTGAATGGATGATTTTAGATGTAATTCCTGTAATTCCACCAGATTTACGTCCAATGATTCAACTTGATGGTGGTCGTTTTGCAA
>CAZYZU010000070.1:0-5133 GCA_964652065.1 uncultured Muribaculaceae bacterium | reverse complement strand
AAAGACTACTGTATCAGTTTACAATAATCTTTGTATACTTTTTCAGCAGTCTCTTTTTTTGTATATGTTTTTTATTTATTTTTGCTTGATTTTACCTTTATTTTGTTTTAGGTAATCAATATTTTCTTGTTTTAATCGTCCTATTTTTTCTTTAATCATTTCAGTAGCCTCTAAAACATTATCTGTTGGTGCTATTGTAAATGGTTCACCAAATCTAACACATGGTTCTTTGCCTTTTCTCGAATAATTTGAACTTACAGCAACTGGAACTATTTTACAACCACATGCTTGAGCAATTGATGCAGCACCAGGATGAAAATCTAGTAAAAATTCTGTACCTCTATTAGTTCTTCCTTCTGGAAAAATAAAGACATTACTATCATGTGATAAAATTTTGGTAACCTCATCTTTTGCAAAATTTCTATCTTCTTTATCTTCTCTATCAATAGAAATAGCTCCAGTCTTTAAATAAATACTTCCTCTTTTCATATTTAACATTTTAGTAGCTGTTAAAAAATGAATAGGTCTATGATCACCGATTGCAGCAATTATAGGAAATTGATCATAATAGTTATTATGGTTCGCTACAAATAATAAACCATTTTCATCAGGTACTAATTCTCTATTGAATACAGTTGGTGAAAAAGCTTTATTGAATAATGGAACTGCGGATCTAGATAATTTTCTATAATTCTTTTCACCTGATAAATATCTTTTTGCATCATATGGTAAATTTTCATAATATTGTTTCATTCGTTTATAATATTCAATTTTTTCTGTTGGAGTTTTTAATTCTAATTCTTCTCTTGATAGTTTTACAAAATAATCTGAATCTTCAAACTTTTTTATTTCATCATATATTTCATTTGAATTTTTAACTCTTGGAACATTAGGATGATTATAACATCTATTATATTCTGCATCCATACATATTACCTTAGTAATATCTTTTAAAGCATCAATATTTTCCTTTTTATCATCTACAATAATATCAATTTTATTTTCTAAACACGCATTATATTTATCTTCTGCACTATTTGTTTCGGAACAAAATACAATTTCATCATATGATATATTTTCTTTATTTAACCAATATATCATCATTTTTCTAAATAAAGCTCCCATTGCATTATCTTCAGTTGTATGTGCTCTACCCGTAATTATATATATTTCATTACCTTCTTCTTTTAACTTTCTTATTGTTGCAGCTATATTTTCTTTTGGTTTTTCTAATAAACAATATCTCCAAATATATTTTGTCCAAAATTTTTCTCTTTCCTCTTTACTACACTTAAATATACCTTCAATATCTATTTCTGTCTTGTCAATATTTTCATCAAGTATATTTTTAAAATATTTTTTTCCATATTCTAACTGATATTTTTCTAAATCAGTTAAAACTCCATCTCCATCAAATGCTATTTTCATATTATTTCCCCCTATAATATTTATTTTTTCTTATAGACTTTTACAGTATTATTTTTTAATGTTTCTTCTTTTTTTAGTTCAGCATGATTAATTTTACCAAGTAATGTTTGAGGTAATTCTTCTCTATATTCAATAGATGCTGGTATAGAATATCTATCTAAATTTAATTTACAAAGTTCATTAATTTCTTCATTAATTTCATCTGATATTTCATATCCTGGTTTTAAAGAAATATAAGCTTTTGGTACTTCCTCTTTATATGGATGATATATTCCTATTACTGCACATGCAGCAACTGCTTCATGACCTTCAATTACTTGTTCTATTTGATTTGGATATACATTTACACCACTAGATATAATCATATTTCCTTTTCTTTCACCAAAATACAATTGACCATCTTTCATATAACCTAAATCTCCAGTATGTAACCATCCATCAATTAAAGTACTTTTAGTTTCCTTCTTATTATTATAATATTCTTTCATAACAGAAGGTCCTTTTACACAAATTTCTCCTATTTGATTATTTTGAAGTTCTTCTTTTGTTTGTTGATTTACAATTTTTATTTCTGTATCAATCATTGGAATACCAACTGTATTTTCATTTTTCATATCTCCAGTTGCAAAAGTCACTCCTGCCACAGCTTCACTTAATCCATATCCCTTTTCTAATTTTATTTTAGCACCATATTTATCAAAGAATTTATCAACACTTTCTTCAAAACCATTTTTAGCAAGAGTTCCACCAGATACAGCATATTTCAAACCTGATAAATTAAAATTCTTTAGTTTTCCAGATTTTTCTTTCTTATTAACAACATTCATCATACCTTTAAATAAAGTAGGAACTGCAACTATATGATTAATTTCATTTTTCATCATTAACTTATCAATATTATTAATATCAACTCTAGGTATCAATACTGCAGTAACCCCAAATGACAATGGTAAATGAACTGAACTACATAATCCAAATCCATGGAAAGGAGGCATAACAGTAAGCATTTTATCTCCTCTTTTAAAGTTTTTAGCATTAACTCTAAATTGTTCAACCATACCATTAAAATTATCATTTGTAAGAACAACCCCTTTAGATTTACCAGTTGTTCCCCCTGTTTGTAAAATAACAGCAGGTCTATCTTTCTTATATGAAACTGCATTTAACTCTTCAGAATCTTTTTTTGCTTCATTTATAAAATCATTCCATTTTGTTAATTTACTGTCATCATTTATTTTTACAGCATCCTTAGTAAAAGAATAACCAATCTTTAAAGGTAATGGCATAGAATCACTAGGTGAAACAGAAACAACTTTTGATACTTTTGTGTTATTTAAAACATTATTAACTTTATCATATGAAGAATCAATAGTAATAACCATTTTAGAATTTACTTTATTAATAAAATCTCTAATTTGATTTTCACTTGATAAAGGATGAACCATATTGGCAACAGCACCAATTTTATTTAATGCATAAAAAGAAATTAATGTTTCTGGTGTACTTGGCATACAAATTGTAACTATATCTCCTTCAGAAATATTATTCTTTTTAAAACTTTTAGCACATTTATCTATTTCTTCTAAAAATTTTCTATAAGTAATTTTTTTACCAAAATAATCTATAGCAATATCATCTAAATTATTAACATTATGCTTTTCCATATAACCATATATTGTTTCTTCTGGCATTGAAATTGTTAAATCGCTTTCATCATAATATTTAAGCCATTCTTTATCAACATCAGGAATATTTGTTAAAGGTCCTTGTTTTATACCTTTTGCTAGTTGTTGTAAATGAATATTTCTAAGAATTTTTTCATCTTTAGAAACACAATATTTAATATCTTCCTTTATTTTATTCTCATTAACATCTAATTTTTTTATCATTATAGAAATCCCCCTAATTCTTTTCGTCTTCAAACCTATCAAGATTTAATGCGTTCATTATACCATAATTTGTCAAAAATTGCAAGTTTTAATTAACTTCGCGCAAACTACTCTTCAATTATAAAACATTTTTTTATCAAATTCTACTATCAAGACATTATTTTACATAAAAAAATAAAAGAGCTTTTACTTATCTTTAAACTCTTTTATTTTTCTTTTTGCATGTGTAGTTTGTACTTTATCTAACCAATCTTTAGATGGGGTTTGTTTTTCATCTGTAATTATTTTTACCCTATCTTTATTTTTTAATTCATAATCAATACCTACATTCTTATCATTTACAACAACGCCAACCATAGTATTACCTATATCAGTATGAAGTCTATAAGCAAAATCTATTGGAGTAGCCCCTTCTGGAAGTTCTATTACCTCACCCTTAGGAGTATATGCATAAACTTTATTTGCAAAAATTTCATTTTTAACTTGATTAACAAATTCATTATTATCCAAAAAAACATGATTAATTTCAGTTAAAGATTTAAAAAATTGAAATTTCTTACTTAAATCATCTTGCATTACATCTCTTGCATCTCCTTTATTAATATCCCAATATGCAGTAAGTCCAAAAGACGCAATCTTATCCATATCGAAAGTTCTAATCTGAGTTTGAACAAGTCTATCATCAGGACCAAATACAGTTGTATGAAGAGATCTATACATATTTGTTTTAGGATTACAAATATAATCTTTAAATTTTTCATTTATAGGATGATACATAAAATGAACATCTCCTAATGTTTTATAACAATTAGAAACACTATCTACCATTACTTTTAAGGCTAATAAATCATGAGTATCAGATATTTTATGCCCTTCATTTAATCTTTTATATATTCCATAAATATTTTTTGTTCTAACTTTTATTTCATTTGGAATAGCCTCATCTTCTAATAAGTTTTTAATATTATTTAACATTTCAATTAAACAAGAATTACTCTCAATTTCTATTTTATTTTTAGTTTCTTCTATTTTTTTATATTCATCTGGTTTCAAATAACCTAAAGCAATATCTTCTAATTCACTTTTTATTCTATAAGCTCCAATATAGTATGCAAGTGGAACAAATATTTCCATGGTTTCTATAGAATTTTCTTTTTGTTTAAATTCACTTTTAAAAGATAATGTTCTCATATTATGAAGTCTATCAGCAAGTTTTATAATTATAATTCTAACATCTTCAGTAACACCTGTTATTATTTTTCTTGTATTCGCAAGATTTTGATCTTTTTTTGATGAAAAATTCATTTTACTTATTTTAGTAACACCATCAACAAGTTTTGCTACATCCTTATTAAAATCATATTCAATCTCACTTTTAGTTACTTTAGTGTCTTCTAATGTATCATGTAAAAGCCCAGCACAAATAGTATCCCTATCAGCATGCATTTCAGCTAAAATATAAGCAACATTTAAAGGATGAGTAATATATGCTTCCCCACTTTGTCTCATTTGACCTTCATGTAATATTAAAGCATAATTATAAGCTTTTTTTATAATATCTACTTCATCTGGATTATAACCTTTAACAACATTTATTAAATCATCTATTGTAATACTATTTTTCATATTCCCTCCTAATAAACAAAAGCGACCCAAACAAAAACTGTTTAAATCGCTTTATCAAAATAAAAATGACAGAATGATATATATAAAATAATATTACTTATTAAATTAAAACATCTCATAACAATCACCTCAAAATATTAAAATTGATATTACTCCTATTTAATATATTTGTCAATATATTTTTTTATCT
>CAZYZU010000069.1:0-5159 GCA_964652065.1 uncultured Muribaculaceae bacterium | reverse complement strand
TTTAAATATTCCATTTAGGTGGATAAATATATTTAATCATTTCTTTTTTAGAATGATACTTTTTCTTGATCTTTTTACGATTTGATTTTAAGGCTGGAAAGGCTTCTCTACAGTATTTATCTAACTCACAAAAGATATTTTGACAATCTATATATTGTAATGGTCTATTTCCTATTCTTTTAAAATCTAGATTTAATCTTTTAAATTCTTTATCTTGATTATTATACATATATTTAATAATATCTTCTTTTGTATAATTTCCTGTTGAGATAAAACATTTCTTTATTCCTCTTTCACTTCCGGGACCTGCTACTGTGAATTCATTTTCTTTAAAATCTACTGCATCACTATAATTAATATCAGTTACTAGTTGATAAGCCATAAAGTTACCAATTAATGGATATTGTTTTATGATATTAAATGCTTCTTCCATTGTTTTTACTTTAATAAGTTTATTTTGGACTTGATCTATTATAAACATTTTTTCAAGTAGGGCTAGATGATTATCATGTTTTCTATCATAACCAAAGGCTTTATTTGCACAACTTATATACGCATCATTATATATTTTTATTCCCTTACTTATTGCTTCTTCTAAAACTTTTGAGTATTCACTTTTTTTAAAATTATCTAGAGTTATATCTTTAAATTTATTAATTAACAATTCCCAGGTAGATTCTTTATTAAATAATTTGAAAAGAACTATTCTAAAAATTATATCTTCTTTTTGATAAGCTTTACCATTATAGATAACATTTTTTAAAAGATATTGGCTTACTCTATCATTTACTCGGTAACTATTACAAAATTTATAGTTCTTTAAAATTTCATCAGCTGTCCATGGAGATGGTTCTCCCTTTAATTTTTTAATAAAAATATTCTGTCTTTCACATGCAAAATACCAATATAAATCATAGACTTTATTTCTTTTTATTAGTTCTTTTTTCATGATTACACCTTCTTTTTTTTTCATTTTAACACAATTAAATTTTCTTTCAACTTTTTTTGTTAATAAAAAAACTTAATTATATTAATTAAGTTCATAAATATTTTATTTATTTAATTTCATTAGTTTTTCTACTTCTTTATAAAGCTTATCATTTGCTTCTTCTAAAGTCATTTTACCAATTTTAAAAGGCGTTCCATATCTAATTGTTAGATCTTTACTTCTAAATTTATAACTACCTGTTATTCCAAATGGAACGATTGTTGCATCTGTTTTTTTTGCCATTGATACTGTTCCAAATTTAAATGGTAGTAAAAACTTTTTTGTTTTATTTCTTGTTCCTTCTGGAAAAAGTCCTATTGCGCCTTTTTCTTTTAATATTTCTAGTGCTGATGATACAGCTTCATTATCTTTTGTTTTTCTATCTACTGAAATACAGCCTGTCCCTTTAAAAAACCAAGCCATTTTAGAATCAAAATATTCTTTTTTAGCCATATAATGAATTCCTCTTTTAGTAGAAATTATACTAAGACACTGATCATATAAATGTTTATGATTTCCAACTATTAGAATAGCTCCTTTTTTTGGTATTACTTCTTTATTAATAATTGTTGGATTATAATACCATTTAAAAATTGGACCTAATACTGCTCTTCCAAATCTATAAAGAGCTGTTCCTTCTTTTTTTATATGTCATCATCTCCATCATCATCTTGTAATGTTTTGAAATCTACTTTTCCAAGTTTTGTATATGGAAGAGAACTTCTAAAAACATATTTATAAGGACACATATAGTGAGCAAGATTTTTTTTACAGAATTCTTTTATTTCCATTTTCTTAAACATTCCTGCATGAAGTCCATCTTTTAGAACAATAAATGCTTTTGGCACTTCTTGTTTATATGGATGTGGCATTGCGACTACACTACACTGTAATACATCTGGATGAGATTCTATGACTTCTTCTATATGAGATGGGTAAACATTATAACCTGATGTAATAATCATTCTTTTTCTTCTTTGTTCATAAAAGATAAATCCGTCTTCATCCATATGAGCCATATCACCGGTATGAAGCCATACTCTACCATCTTTATGTACTTGTAATGCTTCATTTGATTCTGATTCATCATTTAGGTAACCTAGCATTACAGTTGGTCCATTAATACATATTTCTCCAACTTTTCCATATTCTACAGCATTTCTTGTTGCTGGATCAATTATTTTAATATTATTTCTTGGTAATGGTATACCAATACTTCCTTGTTTATTAATATCATCATAGCAAAGTGTTACAGCGGCAAGTCCTTCACTTAATCCATAACCTTGAGTAATTGAACTGTTACAATTATGATCACTTAAATATTCATTAATTCTTTTTTCTAGTGACTTACTTAATTGATCTCCACCAGACACTATATATTTTAGAAAAGATAAATCTAAGTTTTCAACATTATGGCTATTAATTAGACCTTCATATAAAGTTGGTACTCCAAGAATTGTCGTTGGTTTTGTTTTATTAATTAATTCATCAAACTTTTTAGCATCAAATTGTGGTACTAAAATTGTATAACATCCAAATGATAATGGTGTATGCATACAAACACTTAATCCAAAGCCATGGAAGTTTGGCATTATCGCAAGAGTTGAATCTCCTGGATGTAAATTTTTAAGAGCAATTTGCTCTTGTATTGCAGAACAATTAAAACTTCTATTAGCAATAACCACATATTTAGGTTTACCTGATGTTCCTCCACTATGAAGGATTACGGCAGGAGTATTTTTTCCAAGTCTTCTTTTCTTTAATTCATCACTAAACATTGCTTTAGAAATAAATCTTTTCCATGACATAAATTTTTCTGTTTTTGGATATTTTTTATATTGTTTCTTTTTTGTTAAATTATATCCTATATGTAGAAAAAAAGGCATAGAATCGGCAGCTGATACAAAGACTACTTTTCTTAGTTTTGTTTCTTTAATAATACTTTCTAATTTTTCATAACACATATCAATAATTATTAAAAATTTTGTTTTAGTATCAACAATAGCATCTTTTAATTCTTCTTCAGCAGATAATGGATGAACCATATGAGCAACTGCTCCTAATTTATTTAGAGCATAAACTGATATTAACGCCTCAGGAGTATTTGGCATACAAATAGTGACAATATCTCCTTTTTTTACTCCATAAAAGTTGAATGCTTTAGCACATTTATTAATTTGTTTAATAAGTTTTTTATATTTTGTTTTTTTAGAAAAATATTCATATGCAGTATTATTTGGATACTTTTCACAACTTTCATTAACTACATCATACATAGTTTTATTAGGTATTTTGAAATTAATTTCTTCTTTTGTATAATATTTATCCCAAGGAGTTTTTACTCTATTCTTTTTTAAAAAGATATCAAATATACTCATAAGCGATTATCCTCCAGCATTTTTTTTATTAATTCTTCAAACTTTTTATTTTCTTTTTCTAAATCATTAGATTTTATTTCTATTGGTTCTTTAAAAACAATTTTTAAATCATTAGAAAATAATCTATATTTACCTTTTATGATAAACGGAACTATTTTTGAATTAGATTCTTTAGCTATTTTTACAGTACCTATTTTAAATGGTAATAATCCTCTTCCTTTTTCTGTTGTTCCTTCTGGGAAAATTCCAACTACTTGATTTTTTTCTAAACATTTTAATGACATGGGTATTGCTTGATGATCTTTTTTTTCTCTATCAACTGGTATTATTCCCATATTTGTAAAAATTATTTTCTTTTGACCTTTAATTAGATCATTCTTTGCTAGAAAATGAATACATCTTTTAGTAGATGCCATCAATACTAAACAATCTAAGTTATTGGTATGAGTTCCAGCAAGTATTACTTTACCATTTGTTGGAATATATTCTTTATTAACTATTTTTACTCGTAAAAAAACTTTAACTAAAAAGCTTATTACAGGTCTTACTATTTTATATAATAATGTTTCTTTCATATTATACCTCTTATAATAATAAGTATAGCATAATTTATATTAATATAAAATCTGTTTTACTTTAGATTATATGATTTTTTTAAGAATTTATTACTTTACTTGCTAGTTTGTCTGTTTTCTTATTTATATCACCTACATAATATGTTTTTAAAAATGTTAAAAATTCCATTAGTGATTTTTTAAATTTAGGATCTACTTGTATTTCTTTTAATATTTTTTGGAAATCAGTTGGTTTTATTTTAATAAAATCATTTATAGTTTTAATATTATTTTTAACTAGTATTTCAAATAAATAATTACTAAATATTTCTCTGTTTTTATAATTAAATTGACTTGACCATTTCGTGAAATTATTATCTAGATTAGCACTAAATTTACTTAATGGCGCCGTTATGAGATTTTTATCATCTACTTTCCAAGTGAAAACTGAATGAGCAAGTATTCCTATTGCGTTACAATCTATGACTTTTTCATTTTTTAAATCATTAAATAATAATCCAAAAATACTATACTTAGGAATTATTTTTTCATATCTATCTTTAATACTTTTAAAATTTGCTGAAGTAGCTTCTTCTTTTCTTAATCCTGGTCCATCATTTGAATATATTTTTATAATTTTATTTTTTATATAAAACTTAGAATACATTCCGGCAACTAGGGCTAAATTTCCTCCTTTGGAATGACCTGTTAAAATTATCTTCTTGGCCTTTTTACCTACTTTATTTAAATACTTAATAGCGTCTTTTTGAGCAGGAACAGGAAATTTATATGAAAATTCAAAATCTTCTTTCCAACCTGTTAAGGTGTTATCTGTTCCTTCATAAGAAATACATCTTAAATCTTCATCAAGATCAAGTGTAATTGCGCCAAACTGTTCTTCATTTGTTAATTTATAAATAAAATTGGATAATAATATATCTTTATATCTTTTTGTATCTTTTATTTTTTTCAATAAATTTCTTCTTGATAAATTTAGATGTTTATTATTATCATTTAAAATTGTATCACTTGCGTCATGAAGAGTTATTTTATTGTCATTATCACTAACAATATTAGAAAAATTTATATAAGGAATCTGTGAAAATATTAAATTATCTATTTCTGTGAATTCGACTTCTTTAAATGTTCTTTGTCCGTATTTGTCAATATATTTTGAGATATCATTCATTTTATCACGTATAATCTAATTATGGTCTAAATGACCTATATTAGATCCCT
>CAZYZU010000068.1:0-5188 GCA_964652065.1 uncultured Muribaculaceae bacterium | reverse complement strand
AAAAGACTACTGTATCAGTTTACAATAATCTTTGTATACTTTTTCAGCAGTCTCGTATAATTGTTATACTTTTTTTACTTTGTTACTATTTCTAATGCTTTTTGAAATTGATTGTCATTTTCTTCTGTAGGATTAGCTTTATATTCATCATTTAATTCAACTTTTTCATCTGGTGTTACACCTTTTTCATTTATCCAATTACCTTTAGGAGTTAACCATTTTTGAGTTGTATATTTTAGACTTGTTCCATCAGATAATTCATATGCTTTTTGAACAGTTCCTTTTCCATATGAATTTACTCCTACTATTTTGCCATTATATGCCTCTTTTATTGCTGAAGCTAGAATTTCTGATGCTGAAGCCGAAGATTTATTTATTAAGACTGCAATAGGATAGTCTCTTTTTTCTTTTGTAGTTGAATATATTTTTTGAACTTTATCTTGAGTTTTTATTTGATATATTATTTTATCATTTGATAAAAACATTTCTAAGATTTTAGTTACTTGATCAAGATGTCCTCCTGGATTACTTCTAACATCTATTATTAATGAATCTATTTTTTTCTTTTCTATTTTTTTTAGTTTTTTATAAAATTGATCATATGTATTTGACGCAAAAATATCAATTGAAATATAACCAACTTTTTTATTGTTCTTTTCTATTATCTTAGATGTTACTGATGGTATATCAATATTTGATCTTTTTAATTTAAAAGTCATTTCTTTATCATCACGAAGAGCTTTTATTGTAACACTTGTTTTATCTTTTCCTTTTACTAAAGATGTTACTTCTTTTGTAGATTTACCTTTTATATCTACTCCATCTACTTCAATTATTTTATCTCCTATTTCCATACCAGCTTTTTTTACAGGGGAATTATTAAACATTGCGACTATTTTTATATAATCTCCATCAATAGTTATACTGGCTCCTATTCCTATATATTTACCATCTACTGCTTCATTAAATGTATCTGTATCATCTTCATTCATATATATTGAATATGGATCATCTAAAGAATTAATCATTCCTTCTATTGCAGCATCAATTAATTTAGTTTTATTTACTTTTTTATAATAATTATTAGAAATATTATTATATGTATTTACTAATTCTTCTAATTCCGTTGGGACTTTTGTTATTGTAACATTTTCTTTATCATAAGTTATTGTTCCACCTACTATAGCGCCTAACATTAAAGATACTATTACAATAATTATTACTTCAGATAGATTAAATTTTAAATTATTCTTTTTTATATTACGAATTAACTTTTTAAATTTAGTCATTTTTTTCTTTGACTTTTTCTTATTTGTTTTAGGCATTATATCACCACCTACTCATTACTATAATATCACAATTGCTTCTGATTTAGAATTAAATTATAAAAAAACTATTACAAATGTTTGTAATAGTTATACTCATCATGGCGCCCCAACTAGGACTTGAACCTAGGACCCCTTGATTAACAGTCAAGTGCTCTAACCAACTGAGCTATTGAGGCAAGAAATCATCTTTCGATGATTTTTATTTATTTAAATAATTTGATATCTCTTCTTCACCAATCATATATTCACTTATTTTATTATCAGTAAATTTAATTAGTGTGGCGTCATTTATTTTTAATTCACTTGAAGATGTTGCATCTTTATTAGCTTCTGTACTTACACAGTCTTTATTTAGACTACTTCCTAAATCAACATAATACATTGGTATAGCATCTTCTTTTGCTTCATAAGTGCTTTTTAAACTATCATAAGTACTATTTTCATCTTCTGATACATTGTAAAATAATACTAAGTACTCACTATCTTTTTTTGAAAAACTTGTACCTGCTAAAATTTCATCATATTGAATAGATGTATTCTCTAATTCCTTTTTTACTACTGAATCTGTAGAATTTTTTGTAATGTAGATTGTAAGTAAATAAGCAATCGCAAAAATAACAAGTACAACTATAATGCACTTAATTACTTTTGATACTTCATTATCTCTATTAGATATACTATTCATTACTTTAGTATGTTCTTTTTTGATATTATTATTTATTTTTTTTGTAGTTTTCTTTTTTGCCATTTTTATCACCAAATAAATTATATCATATTTCTATTTTAAATGAAATATTTTATTATTTCATAGTTGGAAGAACATTTATTGATTGAGCTATTTCTAATAATTCATCCTGATTCATAACATCACTTACAATGTAATAATCTATTCCACTTGATGTCCATTCTATAGAATTATCTGTTATTGCACCTACTGTATCCATTAACATATATGGTTCTCCATAAGTAGGTATAACTGTCATTTCTTCTTCTATATTTGCTGTTTCTTCTACTAATAAGAAAGGTTTTTCTCCATCAAATGTCATAATAATTCTATCGCCTTCATCTTTTTTTACTTTTTCTTCACTAACAAGCTTAGTTCCATCTGGAAGAGATAATGGATAAATAGAATCTTCTAGAGCAGATGTTTCTTTGGTAGTTTTAGTTGTCTTTGTTGTTTTTAAGACTTCATTTACTTTAAAATTACTTTTCTTAAATGTTGGAGAATAATCAATATCTGTTACTTTAAATGTCATTAGTGGAACATTTTCATCATTATAGACTTTAACACTTTTTAAATTTAGTTTTTTATCAAATGTAATCTTTTGTTTAATTAGTTTTTTATTATTTGGATAATCTACATTTGTTGTAAAAGTATAAGTTTTTTTATCATCTTTAAATGTTCTATCTTTATCTTTATTAATGTCATCCATGATTGATTGTAGTAAATAGATTTGTGAATTACTATTTGGCCAATCACTTTGGAATTTGAAGCTTTTATTTAGAGATGGTGTTAGTACATATACTCCATCTTCATTTTTTAAAATTACTTGTTCATAATTATTAGATGTATTAGTAAGACTTACCTTATAATAATCATCCTTTTTAAATGCTGAATCTACTTTGTAATTGTATACATCATCATTATTAACTATTTCTAAATCTCCTTCTAGTCTATAAGAAGAAAGTTTATTTATCTTTTTATTAAGATCTTTTGCAACATCTTTTTCATCGTATTTGCCACAACCAGTTAGTATTATACTTACTATTAATAATGTAGAAAGAAAAATTTTTTTCATTAAGTCACCCCATATTTATATTTTCATTTAATTATATGGGTCGAATATTTTTTTATACCAGATATATTTTAATTATTTACTTAAAACTACTTTTATATCATTATTTCCAACAACTTCTTCTAATGAAGATAAATTGTTGATATGGCCTATTTTTGTATATGAATATGATGTATTAAATGTATCATAAAATATTACTAAACAGTTATTTCCATATAGCATTATATCTCCTGTATTTATTTTATCTATATGTTTTGTGTTTGTAGGAAGATTTTGATCAAGATAAAAATATTTTTCATTATTATTTAAATCATTCATAGTTATCTCTAAAGGGAATTCTTCTAATAGACGTTTTACAGTTTTATTATCTTCTAAAGTTGCGGTAAAATCATTATTATTTATTTTTAAATTTATTGTTGAATTATTATTCATATTAGATTCTTCCTTTTTAATTATTTCTTGATTTTTATTTAGTTTTTTATTGTTATTTTATCATTAGTTATAAAAATATATAGTAAAAATATTACTAATATTATAATTAGTATATATATAAAATATTTTTTCTTCATAAATTCTCCTATTTACTTAAAACTTCATTATAACTTTCATCTATTAATATCTTTATTTTATCAAAAGTTATATTTTTATTAAGTATTACTGTATACCAATATTTTTTATTCATGTGATAGGCTCTAAAGTAATTTTTATTATCTATTAATTTATCAATGGTTTCTTGTTTATTTTTTAAATTTATTACATCTATAGTTGTATCATTGTCTAATCCTAAAAGTTTTGATGATATATCCATAATTAGTCCATACCATTTATCATTTACTTTAATAGTACAGTATTCAGGTGTCTTCTTCCACGGATATGAGATAGTAGTATTTTCTTTTTTCTTTACATATTCTAATATTTGATCTTTTAAATTATCTTTTATAAAACATAAATTTAAGATTTCTTCTTTTAAAATTCCAACTTTTTCTCTTATCTTAGATACATATTTACCAGATGATGTTTTAATAGTAAACGGAATAAATTCTTCGTTTGTTTCTTTATCAAATACTTTTATATCAAATGTTTTAAGAGTTATAAGAAATTCAACTGTTAGAGTATCATCTAATTCTTTTATTAAAAAGTATTTATTATTTTTTAATTTAAATCCATAAGTTATTAATTTCTTTTCATTAAGTTCATACTTATCAAATATTTCATTATAGTTCATATTATTCACCTAATATCATTATATCATGTATTATAAATAGTTTTTACTCATTAATACTCTTTATTATACTTATAGTATTCATTGCATTTGGGAATCCAACATAAGGGATACATTGTATCATAGCAGCGTATAAATCTTCTTTAGTATTTCCTACTTTAATGTTTCCTGCTACATGAGCTTTTATTTGTTTAGTTGATCCAATTGTTGTTAAAACAACTAAAACTAATAACTCTCTTAATTTAAAATCTAATCCTTTTCTTGTATAAAAATCTCCAAAACAAAATTCAGTTAAAAATTGTGGTATTTCTGGAATATCTGAGAATTTATCTTTTATTTCATTACCATAGATTGGATTTTGAATATTAAATCCTGATTCAAATCTTGTATCATCTTCTACAGTTGATGCATTATCTAGTGGTAACGTAATATTATTATTTTTAAACACTTCATTCATTGTACTTACAGCATTTAATGTTCTAGGAAATCCAATAAAAGGAGCAAGATTATACATTGCCTCTCTAATTGTAAGTGGTTCTACTTTAGCATTTAAACAGCCTTGTATATGGGCTTTTAATTGTGGTAGAGTTTGTAGAGTTGCGAGAATTGTGATTGTTATTAACTCCCTTGTTTTTATATCTAGTTCTTTACTATGGAAAACATCTCCGAAAATAAATCTTCGAAGTATTTCCATTAATTCATGATCTTGTTCTTTGTTTTTGTCTGGTAATTCTCCAAATAATTTATTGAATACTTCTTTACTTTGTTCATATCTATTCATTATATTCCTTGTATGATATATATAGTCAGTTACAAGAGAGATTTTGTATTAATTTCTGACT
>CAZYZU010000067.1:0-5226 GCA_964652065.1 uncultured Muribaculaceae bacterium | reverse complement strand
CCTTTTACACACTTATTTGATCATGATTTCTATGTAGGATATCATAATCTTTTTGTGATAAAGTAATTTTTAATTTAACAACATTTGAATTATAATCTCTTATTCTATTCTTTTTTAAATCATTTATTAACACATTATATGCATTTATAAAACTACTATCTTGATGTAAATAATAATTAATACTAGTATCAGATGTTTCAGTATCAAGAGTATAATTAAAACCTTTTATTGTTTCAATATCTAACATAACTTTATCTAGTGAATTATCAATAGTATAAGAAACATTACCTTCCGTATTAAAACCTAAATACAAATATGTATTATCAGTAACAGTAAATTCTTCATGCACCTCATATGTATCTGCTTTTTCTAAAGAGGATACTTCTTTATAAGATAAAAATCCTACAAAAGAAAGTCCTATAGAAACACCAAGTATTACTAAACTTATAATTATCATATAAAAAGCATTTTTAAATTTAATTGTTCTATTAAATATAAAATTATAAATAAAGTAAAGTATTACTAAACATAATGAACCTAATGATAATAATCCTAAAGTAAAGAATAAAAATATTATTCCATATTGTATATGACATAAACTAATTACTGCAAAAACTATAAATCCTACAAAAAAGAATATAACTGGTACAGCAAACATTACTGCAAAAAACTTAATACATAGAATTATTAATTTACCAAGTAAATTAAATAAACTAAATGTAGAATGTTTTGGATCTCTAATAATCACTTTTTCTTTAGAAAGTTTATTATCTTTTTTATTATCAACTTCCTCTTCGATTGACTTTGTTGATGCATTAGAGTCCTCCACTGTAATAAAATAATCTAAATATCTTATTTTAAATAAATGGATTAATACTATGATTCCTAATATAACAAAAATAGTTTCATATAAAACTTCAAAAACACCTAATATAGTAAATTTGAAATCATATGGTATTAAATCTAATAATTCATAAGTTATAGAATTAATAATAGAAAAGAATATACCTCCTATTATATATAATAACAATACTAATAAACCTATTTCAAAAATACATTTCATTTTTTCTTTAAATGTCATACTACTAAACATATTATATGTTTTTGTAACAAATTTTAAAAAATCTTGTAAATAAGTATTAAAATTTATTTTCTTCTCCTTTGTTTGATTTCCTACAGCCCCATCATCTAACAAATATTCCAGTGTACAATTAAGTACTTTACAAATTTGAAGAATTTTATCCATATCAGGATATGAGGAACCAGATTCCCATTTTGATACTGCCTGTCTTGATACACCGAGTTTATCAGCTAACTGTTCTTGACTTAAATTATTGTTTTTTCTTTGCTTTGGTAATTTGTCGCAAAACTTCATTTTTTCCACCTTCACCAAAATTATATTACAAATACTATCGGTAGCAACACCAACTATCGATATCTTTTTGTATAAATTCAGTTGCCTAAAACAAAAAAAGTTTAGAATTAACTAAACTAATTACTAATATCAGTATAACTAATAACACTTATTAATTCAACAAATAAATATTATAACTTAAAATACTTGCGAAAATAAGCCATAATAAATATGGAATTTGTAACAATGCCGCCGTTTTATTTATCTTAAAGAATTGATAAATCATAATAATAACTACTATTATTAATAAAATAATCCAGATAAATGAAAATAAAAACCAATTTTGATTAAAAAAGAAAAATGACCAAACTCCGTTAATTATTAATTGAACTATATAAATGAGAAGTGCTTTATCTTTTTCTAAGTCATTTGATTTATAAATTAAATAACTAGAAATCCCCATTAATGTAAATAATATTGTCCATACAATAGGAAATAAAATAGCTGGTGGAGCAAAATCAGGTTTAACTATATTTTCAAATGAACTTGGATTACCTATTAAAACTCCTATCAATCCAACTATATTAGGAATTAAAATAGCTATTATAATATCTCTTACTTTTTTCATAAATATCCCCTTTCAAATAAATTATATGAAACAAAATTAATTTTATAAAAAAAAGAATACAACGTATTCTTAAAAATATATTATTTAGCAACTTGTTTTTGATGTACATACATTTTTTTCTAAACATTTTAAAACACATTCAATTTTTTTAATAGATTCTTTGTTCATACCTTTTGTAAGTTTCATATAAGGATTACTTTCTTTTGAACTTGTTCCTTCTGTTAATTCCTCTGCTTTTCCGTTAACAACCGAAACTATATTAGGAGCGTAAATTCTTTTTTCACCAACTTTAACCTCATTACCATCTTCATCTTCTAATGTATAATCAGATAGTACATTATCTAATTTTTTTATTAAAGTTAAATAATCTTTATTACCTTTATCAGTTGTTTTCATTTTGCCATCAACTAATTCAACAACATCTCTAATATTTTGAACATCAACATAATAAACAGTATCAATATTTTTATTTTTTGCAGCAGTAATTAAATTCTCAACAATACTTCTACACCAAGGATATTCACTAAATCCAAAATAAACTACAAAACTTTCTTTATTATCCATCATTTTAACAATTTCTTTTGCTGAAGAATATTTAATTGGATTATCCTTTGGAATATTTACTTCTCTTGTGATTTTTCCATAATCATTTTTCTTACCATTTAAAGATTCATATTCTTTTTTAAATTTATAAGAATCTTTTTTCATTTCATTTCTATTATTTATAAATATAAGTCCAAAAACACAAACAATTAATAATATACTTGTGATAACCATATATTTCTTATTCATTATATACACCTCTTTCATATCTTCTATTTTAAAGTATTTACAATAATATTTCAATAAAATATAAGTTGAAAAAACTCAACTTTAAGTTGAGCTATCTATTATTACATTCATCATCTAGTTTTAAAGGTATCTTATAAATAATTGTTTTATCATCTTTATCTAATGCATTTATTCTTAAATATAAATCATTAGCTGATAAATTTTTACAACTATGTGAATAATCCCCTATTTTAAAAGTAACATTTTGAAGTAAACTAGAAAGAGATTCTGTTTTACTATTTTCTTTGTATTTAGAAATATCACCACATTTACTAATCTTTATTTCTGTATTTTTATCTTTTTCATAAAGAGTACATTCAACAACTTTATATTCATTACTGTCATTATTACCATTATAATCAATATCAGATATATATAAAGAATTCTTATCTTTTGAGTAAGCAACTACCCCATTTATATTAAAATCCTTATTACTTGTAGTTATAGTCCTAAATTCATACGATGAAGAACTTGCTATTTTATAAATTAAAACAAATAATAAAACTATTACAATAATTATACTAATAATTAAAATATTTTTTTTATAATTTCTTTTAGTATTCTTTCCTTCTAATAAATCAGATATATCTATATTAAATTCATTACTTATCTGTTTTAATATAGCAATATCAGGAATATTTTTACCATTTTCCCATTTTGATACTGCTTGATAAGTAACACCAAGTCTTTTAGCAAGTTCATTTTGAGTTAATTTATTTTTTACACGTAAATCTTTTATAAATTTACCTATCTTCTCTTGATCCATATTTACTCCTTTCTAAAGTTAGTCACTTTCTTTTTTCATTTCTTCAAGTCGTGCTTTAACTAAAAATATAAGTTCCATTGGAGCATTTATTTTATTTAAAACGATTAAACTATCTTGAAGTTTAGTTTTCAAACTCATTGTATCATTTATTTTGATAGCTTCACTTTTATAATCATAATCATCAATTGGATTTATTTCTATAAAATCTCTTATGTAATTTTCAATATCTTCTAAAACATATACTTTTAAATCATAGTTATCCATTTCTCTTACACCAAAATAACCACCAACTAAATATTTAAATTCATCTTCTAAAGTCATAAATCCACCTACTTCCTAATCTTTATTATATCATGTTTTTCTATTTTACCAATTAGTAATGAAGAATTATCATCATGTTTATAACAATTATTATCTACTATTTTTTCATTATAATTAGCGTAACAATATTTACAAAAATGTTTACAAGAATTATATACTCCAATATCAACCATTTCAATACATGAACATTTATCTTCTTTCCTAGCTTTCCATTTTTTAAAGTTAGTTTTACCTGTTAATTTAAAAGCAAGTTCATGAGATAGACAGTCCCTCTTAATAAATCCATATTCTAATAATCGTTCATCTTCAAAACAAGTTTGAACAGTCATATTATGCTTTTTTGCACTATTAGAAAAATTAATTCCTATTTGTTTAAAATCATCTTTTGTAAAGTCTTTTATCTTTAAAACATTTAAATTATTTCTTACATTTTTATAATCGTCTATAAATGATACAATAATATTTTTTACATATCCATCTAACAATATGCACATTTTATCAAAAGCCTTAATATGATAATTTAAATTATATTTCTCATTTAAAAATATAGGATCATATCTAACATATAAATTATCAATACCAACTATTTTAGATATTTTTTTTATGGCTTCAATTATCTTTTTCTTATCAGGAACGTTAGGTTCGATATCATCTTTATAAGGAGTAAGTGTAACATGAAATAATATAGGTTTATCTATTTCTTCTAATCTATCAACTATAGGAATAGGATTCTTAGTACAAAATAAAATTAAATCTACGTCATTAAAATTAATTCTACTAATATTTTTTTTAAAAAATGGATTTCTAACATCTACAAATCCTTCTTTATATCTTTTCATAAACCAATTTGTATAAAAAGCAACAATGTCACATCTTCCACTTACATTTAAAACCATAATTTACTCCTTCAATATATTTTATCATAATAAAAAAAAATACTCCATAGTGAAGTGATATGATAAAAGTAGACAAAGAGAAAAACACTCTAGTCTACTTTTTATATGCTATGATGATTCTAGGAGGATAAGATATGAAAAAAAATAATATGAGAACATCAATAGAAAAAGAAAAAATTTTAAAAGAATTTTATTTAGGAAAACTGGGAAGAAATGAGATTTGTAGAAAATATAATATTTCTACTAGAACTCTAGCCGAATGGAGAACAAAATATGAAAAATCTGGCATAGATGGATTAAAATCCGATACAGGAAAATCAAAGGGAGGAAATAAAGGATTAGGATTAAAGAAGGGTAAAACCAATGAAGAAAAACTAAAATTTAATAACTTAATATGGAATGGATGGAAATATTTGACTAGACCATTTGA
>CAZYZU010000066.1:0-5435 GCA_964652065.1 uncultured Muribaculaceae bacterium | reverse complement strand
TAGTTTAGTGGTAAAACAGATCCTTGGTAAGGATCAGCGGACAGTTCAATTCTGTCATTCGGCGCCAGATTAATACTAAACTCAAACTCTTAAAAGTTTGAGCAAAATAAAAATACTAGATTTTATTTTCTAGTATTTTCTTTTGTCAAAAGAGTAGTGTACTATGTTATTTATAGAGCAAATAATGATGTATGTAAGGTAGTTTCTTTTTTATACATAATATGGATTTGGTTTGCAAAGTAATGAAATAATATCAATTACATAACCAATTCCAAATAAACCACAAGTAAATAAATATAAAATACCCATGCCAATTTTACCTTCATAAAACTTATGACCGCAAAATGTAAAAATACATAGTGCAAGAGCAATCCATTTATTTTTAGCTTTTCCACCATATCCTCCTGCAACAGCAGTTGCTGATGCGGAAGCTGTTACAGTATTATTGTTATTTATTATTATTTGATCATTACCACTTCTTTTAATTTCTTCAACTTGTCTTCCACATTTTATACAAATAACAGCATCTTCAGGTATTTTTTCACCACAATGTTTACAAAATTTTGTTTTTTCTTCCATATAAAGTAATCTCCTTTCAATTACGATTTTATATTGATTATTTATATTTGTAAATATGAAAATTGTTTTTTTTGTTTTGTATATAAAAATAATTTTATGCCAAGTGATTGTTTTGCATTGGTCATAGTATTACCAGAATGATTTGTTTGAAGCTAAAAGATAAATAAAAGAATATAAAGTAAAAAAGATAATTTTAACAACTAATGAAATAACCTTTTCAGCACAAAAAAATATGAAAGTATTGGATTTAAAAATGTAAATACAAGAGAAAATAAGAAAACATCATTTTCTGGACAATATATAGATTATGAAATGTTTTTTTTATTATAATCCAATAAAAAATAAATAATATTATAAATAATTTGTTAGATTTTAAGAAATAATGATATACTTTATAAGTAATGACTATAGATAAAGGTGGAGGTTAATATGCAGCAAGAAGAAATTTTTGTTCCTGGTAGACTTTGTTTATTTGGAGAACATAGTGATTGGGCAAGTGAATATAGAAAAGAAAATAGTGATATTGAAAAAGGATATGCTTTAGTCGCAACTATTGATCAAGGAATAAAAGCAATGATATCTAAAAATGATAGTTTTAATTTTTCTTTTGAAAATAAAATGATAAATATTCCAATGGATTTAGAGTCACTTGATAAAGAAATATATAATGATGAGTTTTTTTCTCTTGTTATTGCGACAACAAAATTTATGTATAAAAAATATCAAGTTGGTGGAATTAAGATAGATGTTAACTACATGGATTTACCAATGGAGGTTGGTTTATCATCTTCATCTGCAATATGTGTTCTTGTTGTAAAGGCTTTTAATATAATTTATAATCTTAATTTAAGTGATTATGAAGTTATGGAAATGGCTTATTTATCAGAAAGAATAGCGGGATTTAAATGTGGAAGAATGGATCATGTTTGTGCACTTTCAAAAAAACTTGTTGAATTGGAATTTGATAAAGGTATTAAAATAAAAGAAATTTCACCAATAAAAAAAATTCATCTAGTTTTTTGTGTTATTAAAAAGAAAAATACTAGAAAAATTTTAGATTTATTAAATAAATCTTATCCTTATGTTTATAATGCAAAAGATAAATTAATTCAAGATGCGTTTGGTGTTAAAAATAAAGAAATTGTAACTACTGCAATTAAATATATTGAAGCAGGCGATAATGAAAAACTTGGATTATTGATGAATAAAGCTCAATCTATTTTTGATAATGAAGTTTTTCATAATACTGATTTTTTAGAGGTTAAACTTCATGAAATTGTTACTAATGGTGATATTTCTAAATTAATTTTAGGAGCAAAGGGAGTAGGATCACACGGAGATGGTGCAGTTCAATTTTTAGTAGATACAATTGAAAGACAAGAAAAATTAGTCAAAACTTTACACAATTTAGGGTATAAAGCTTATAAATTAGATATTTAATAAGCTTTTTTTGTTTAAAAGTCGCTTTTAGGTATATAATAACTAGACAAAGAGAGATGATTATATGAAATGTAAATATTGTGATACTATAAATGATGTTGATGCAGTATTCTGTAAAAAATGTGGGTTAAGTTTATTAGATGATGATGTTAAGAAAAATAAACAAAATAAAAAAAAGACTAAGCAAAAGAATAAAGTTAAGACTAAAGTAAAAACTAAAACAAAGGTAAAAAAAATCAAGCAGAAAGCTAAAAAAAACAATAATAAAGAAATTCAAAGAAAAATGAGTTTTGGACAAAAATTATTGATGTTTTTAATGTTTCTAATAATAATTGTTTTATTAGGCGTATGTGGTGTAGCTGGATATTATTACTATCAAGAACAAAATATTGAAGTTCCTGATTTAAGTGGATTAACTTATAATGATGCAACAATAAAATTGGCTGAAAGTGATTTGAAAATAATAAAGAAAACTAAGGAAGTTATTGATAGTAATCTTGATAATGTTGTAATTTCCCAAAATAAAAAAGTTGGTGTAAAGGTTGCAAAAAATTCTAAAATAACGGTAACAATTGGAGAACTTTCTAAATATAAATTACCGGACTTTAAGGGAGAAAATATTGATAAAGTAAAAAATACATTAAATCATAAAAATATTAAATATAAAATTACTTTTAAAGAAGTAACAAGTGGAGAAGATTCTGTTGTTGTATCACAAACTCCTAGTAAAAATAATATAATTAAAATAAATCAAATTGTTTATTTAGTAGTAAGTAAAAAAATAGAAGATTTCATAGAAAAAGAAGAAGATATAGTTGATGATAAAGATTTAGAAAAAGATACAATTATAGAAGATACTGATAACGAAAAAGAAGAAATTAATGAATAAAAAATTATGTAAATTAGTGTAAATATTACTTTTATTAATGTTTAATATTGTTGTTATCTTATATAATATAAATAGGGAGATGATTAAATGGAAATAAAGAAATTTGATGAAAAACAAGCTGAAAAAATTGAAAATGCAAAACAATCTTTAAAAGTAATAGACGAAATAGCATCAATAAGTAGTGTATCTCCTGATATTAAGAAGCAAAGTGTTGAAATTAATGAAGTATTAGAAGATCCATATGTTTCAACTAAAAATGATGTTAAAAACATTATTGAAACGGTTGCTCAAATAAAAGAAGTTGGTTTAAATCCAGAGGACCCTACCGTTGAAAAATGGGCTAAAAAAGAATTGGGTATAAATGGAAAAGAATTAAACAGTATTCTTAAGAATAATGAAACACCGGAAGAAGTAAAAAAAGAAGTTTTAGAGAAAATGGAAGCTCCTGATGAATTGATAAAATCTGTTAATTTAGAGTTAGATGCTACTAAGGGAAAGTAATTGATTACTTTTCTTTTTTTTTATGCTAATATAATAATAGGAGTTGAAGAGACGTGTTAAAAGAATTATTATTATTTACTTTAGCAATACTTCCAATTATATTACTTGGATGTTATGTTTATAAAAAAGATAAAAATAGAGAACCTGTTAGAATATTAATAAAATTATTTTGTGGAGGATTATTGGCAACAATACTTACTGTTATAGTTACTTATGTAATTCAAAAATATTTTCCATACTTTAATGGTGATTATGAAAATTTTAGTTCGGTAGGGATATTTATTTATTCATTTTTTATTGTTGCTCTTGTTGAAGAAGTGTGTAAATGGATTATGTTATATTTATTTTCATATCATGATAAAGACTTTGATGAACTATATGATATGATTGTTTATGCTGTTTTTGTTGCACTTGGTTTTGCTTGGATTGAAAATTTATTATATGTTTATGATGGGGGAGTAACAACTGCTGTTATGAGGATATTTTTAGCAGTTCCTTCACATGTAAGTATGGGTATTTTTATGGGATACTTCTTATCAATGGCAAAACTTGCTGATATTAATAATAAAACTAGTATGAAGAAGAAATATATAATTTTAAGTATAGTTGTTCCTTTTATTGTTCATGGAATATATGATTATTGTTTATTCACTGCAAATGTTTTATATATATTTGTTTTTCTAGTTTTTATTGTTGTATTATATATTAAAGCTTATAAAAAAATTAAATTTTTATCTTCTTTAAAAACAAATTTAATTATTAGTTATTGTCCTTCTTGTGGAAAAAAATTAGATCAAGAAGAAAATTTTTGTAACAGGTGTGGAAATAAAATAAAGGGATAGTTTTTTATATTTTCTTATGTGTGTTATAATTAGAAAACGAGGTGGTACTTTTGAAAGTGTTTCTTTACACTGAGGGTTTAAAAGCTATCAGAAAAAGTGGATTAGGTAAAGCAATTGAGCATCAGAAATGTGCATTAAAACTTGCTGATATCGATTATACATTAAATAGGAAAGATAATTATGATATTTTACATATCAATACTTATTTTATTAAATCATATTTTGTTGCTAAGTTTGCAAAAATGCGTGGAAAAAAGGTTGTATATCATGCTCATTCAACTGAGGAAGATTATAAAGATGGATTTATTTTAGCAAAACAAACAGCTTGGTTTTTTAAATGGTGGTTAATAAAATGTTATAGTGTTGGGGATGTTTTAATAACTCCAACTGAATATTCTAAAAAATTAATATCTTCATATAAACACTTAGAAAATAAGAAAATATATCCTATATCAAATGGGATTGAACTTGATTTTTTTAAACGAAATGAAAAGATGGGGAAAGATTTTAGAAAAGTTTATGGTATTGGTAATAATGAAAAAGTAATTATTAGTATTGGTTTATATATTGAAAGAAAAGGTATAATAGATTTTGTTGAACTTGCTAGAAGAATGCCTGAATATAAATTTATTTGGTTTGGATATAGTCCTTTAGCAGCATCAACTTGTAAAGTTAGAAATGCAGTTAATACAAAACTTGATAATTTAATATTTGCAGGTTATGTTGAAAAAGATATGATAAAAAGTGCTTTATCGGGATGTGATTTATATATTTTTCCAACAAAAGAGGAAACTGAGGGAATGCCTGTAGTTGAAGCATGTGCATGTAAGGCAAAAACAATAGTTAGAGATATTCCGGTTTTTGATCCATGGCTTAAAGATGGAGTTAATGTTTATAAAGCAAAGGATGTTAATGAATTTGAAATAAAAATTAAACAAATTTTAAATGGTGAATTAAAAGATCTTACAAATGAGGCATATAACGTTGCTTTAGAAAGAGATTTAAATAGTATTGGCAAGCAATTAAAAGATGTTTATGAGTCCTTAGATAATTAAGTAGTTAGAGTAACTACTTTTTTGTTTACAATTATTTTGAAAAAAATGTAATTTTTTGTCGTTTTAGTACTTGTTTATCAAAAAAACTTATGCTATACTTTAATAGACATAGTAAGGGAGGATAGATAT
>CAZYZU010000065.1:0-5479 GCA_964652065.1 uncultured Muribaculaceae bacterium | reverse complement strand
AGTAATCATATGGAAGATAATATAGTAGCAATATCAACATCCTTAGGAGTTGGTGCTATTTCAATTATAAGATTAAGTGGTAAAGATGTTATTAAAATAGTTAATAATCTTTTTAAAGGAAAAGACTTAGAACAAGTAAATTCACACACTATAAATTATGGTCATATTATTGATAATGATGAAATAATTGATGAAGTATTAGTAACCATAATGAAAGCTCCTAAAACATATACAATAGAAGATATAGTAGAAATAAATTGTCATGGGGGAATTGCTACAACAAATAAGATTTTAGAGTTAATCTTATTAAAAAATGTTCGTTTAGCAGAACCTGGAGAATTTACCAAAAGAGCTTTTTTAAATGGAAGAATAGATTTAACTAGATCAGAAGCTGTAATGGATTTATTAGAAAGTAAAACAGAAAGTTCTAGACGCCTAGCAATCAATGGACTAGAAGGGAATACTTATAAATTAATTAATAACTTTAGAAATGAAATAAAAAATTTACTATCTTCTATAGAAGTTAATATAGACTATCCAGAATATAATGATATAGAAGTAATAACCATAGAAAAAATAAAAGAACAAGTATCAATTATGAAAGAAAAACTTCAAAAAATAATTAATGAATCAAAAAATAGTAAAATTATAAAAAGTGGTATTGATACTCTAATTATAGGAAGACCAAATGTTGGTAAAAGTAGTATCTTAAATAAATTTTTAGATGAAGAAAAAGCAATTGTTACTGATATAGCTGGAACAACAAGAGATATAGTAGAAGGACAAGTTATATTAAATAATATTTTATTAAATATTATAGATACTGCTGGTATCAGAAATACAACAGATAAAGTTGAAAAAATAGGAGTAGACAAGAGTTTATCCTTAATTGATAAGGCTGATCTAATAATACTAGTATTAAATAGTAATGAATTATTAACCAAAGAAGACCAAGAAATATTAGAAAAAATTGATAAAAATAAATCAATCGTAGTCTTAAATAAAAATGATTTAGAACAAAAAATAGACCAAGAAAAATTAAAAGAATATAACACGGTTAGTACAAATACAAATGATTTAGATGGAATTGATTCATTAAAAAATAAAATAATAAAAATGTTTAATTTAGAACAAATAGAATCAAAAAATTATAATTTTTTAACAAATGCTAGACAAATATCTTTAGCTAAAAAAGCATATGAGTCTTTAAATGAAGTAGAAAATGGAATAAAAAATAATTTACCAATAGATATGGTAGAAATTGATTTAAAAGATATTTTTGATACATTAGGTGAAATAATAGGAAAAACTTATAGTGATGAAATAATTGACAATCTCTTTGAAAGATTTTGTGTAGGAAAGTGATAAATATGAAATATGAAGCAATAGTAGTAGGTGGAGGACATGCAGGATGTGAAGCAGCACTAGCTATATCAAGAAAAGGCCATAAAACTTTATTAATAACAGGTAATATAGAAAATATTGCTGATATGCCATGTAATCCCGCTATAGGAGGACCAGCTAAAGGAATAGTAGTTCGTGAAATAGACGCCTTAGGTGGAGAAATGGGTATCAATGCAGATAAAGGTGCTATTCAAGTAAAGATGTTAAATACTAAAAAAGGACCAGCTGTACAAGCCCTACGTGCACAAGAAGATAAAAATATTTATCCAAAAGAAATGTTAAAAACTATCAAACAAGAAAAAAACTTAGACATTAAAGAATCATTAGTAGAACATTTACTAATAGAAGATAAAAAGATTAAAGGTGTTATTTTAGAAGATGATACACAAATATCAGCAAAAGTAGTAGTTTTAACAACTGGAACTTATCTACGTGGAATGATTCTTATGGGAAGTGAAAAAAAAGCTGGAGGACCACATGGAGAAAGAGATTCTAAGTTTTTATCAAATGATTTAAAAGATTTAGGTTTTCATATTTTAAGATTAAAAACAGGTACTCCTGCAAGAATAGATAAAGAAAGCATAGCTTATGAAAAAACATCAGTTGAACCAGGAGATGATACTGAACTAACTTTTTCATTTGATAATAATGCATATTATGATTATAAAAATCAAACTCCATGTCATTTAATATATACAAATGATTTGACTCATCAAATAATCAAAGAACATTTAAAAGAATCTAGTATGTATGGTGGTTATGTTGAAGGTGTTGGACCAAGATATTGTCCATCAATTGAAGATAAAGTAGTTAGATTTGCCGATAAAGAAAGACATCAATTATTCTTAGAACCAGAAAGTAATGTAAAAGAAGATCCTACTTATGGAAATACTATTTATATTCAAGGATTCTCAACTAGTATGCCAAAAATTGTGCAAGAAGAAATGATTCATAGTTTAACTGGGCTAGAACAAGCTAAAATAATTAAATATGCTTACGCTATAGAATATGATGCAATAGATTCAAAACAATTAAAACAAAGTTTAGAAACAAAATTAATTGAAGGATTATATACTGCTGGACAAATAAATGGAACAAGTGGTTATGAAGAAGCAGCTGGACAAGGATTAATCGCAGGAATTAATGCAGCGTTAAAACTAGAAGATAAAGAACCATTGATTTTAAAAAGAAACGAATCATATATTGGTGTTTTAATAGATGATTTAGTAACAAAAGGAGTAAAAGATCCATATAGATTATTAACTTCTCGTGCTGAATATAGACTTTTATTAAGACACGATAACGCAGATTTAAGATTAAGAGATTATGGATATCAAGTAGGATTAATAAATAAAGATAAATATAAATTATTTGAACAAAAGAAAAAAGATATAGAAGAAGTCTTTAATTTGTTAAAAGAGACTAGAATAACACCAAAAGAAGAAATAAATAAATATCTAGAAACTATTGAAAGTAGTCCTCTAAAAGATGGAATAAGTTTATATGATTTATTAAAAAGACCAGAAATATCTATGGAAAATATAAAACACTTTATAGAATTAAATTATAATAAAGAAGTTTTAGAACAAGTAGAAATTAATATTAGATATGAAGGATATATTAAAAAAACTACAAAAGATGCTGAAAAAATGTTAAATTTAGAAGAAAAATTAATCCCTACAGATATTGATTATGAAAAAATTCCTAATATAGCAAGTGAAGCAAGACAAAAATTAGGAGAAATTAGACCAACATCAATAGGACAAGCATCACGTATTTCAGGAGTAAATCCTGCAGATATTTCTATTTTAATGGTTTATTTAAGAAAGAATGGTAAAAATGACTAAAGAAGAATTTTATAAAGAATTAGAAAAATTAAAAATAAATTTATCTGATCATCAAAAAAAACAATTAGAAAATTTTTATAATATTCTAATAGAAGAAAATAAAAAAATAAACTTAACTAGAATAATAGAAAAAGAAGAAGTATATCTAAAACATTTCTATGATAGTTTAACTATTGTAAAAGAAATTGATTTAAATAATGTAAATACTTTATGTGATATAGGATCAGGAGCAGGGTTCCCAGGTATTGTTTTAAAAATAGTTTATCCAAATTTAAATATTACTTTAGTTGATTCTTTACAAAAAAGAGTTAATTATTTAAATGAAGCAATAAAAAAATTAAATCTAGATAATATTAAAGCTATTCATATAAGAGCAGAAGATTATCAAGAAAAATTTGATATTGTAACAACACGTGCAGTAGCAAGACTTGATAAATTAATTAATTGGTGTATGCATTTAGTTAATAAAGAGGGAATATTTATTGCTATGAAAGCAAATATAGATGAAGAGCTAATTTCTATTGATAAAACATTAAATAAAAATAAATGTGAAATAATAAATATTAATAAATTTTACTTACCAATAGAAGAAAGTAATAGAGCGTTGGTTGTAATAAAAAAGAAAATTAAAAAATAATGTAACCTAAATCCAATTAATTTTGGATCTTTTTATTGTTTGGTTGAAAAAACAAAAAAATGTGTTATAATCTATAATAGAATAAAAGAATAAAAAGAGAGGTATTGATATGCAGTCAGATCAAGAGGTAGTATATCTATACTTGGATGATATTATTCCTAATAGGTTTCAACCAAGAGAAATTTTTGATGAAAGACCACTAAAGGAATTAGCTGTTTCTATAAAAGAACACGGCGTAATACAACCAATTATAGTTAGAAAAGTTAACGATAAATATGAAATAATTGCCGGTGAAAGACGTTATAAAGCTTCTGCTTTGGCTGGACTTACAAAAATACCTGCAATTGTTAGAGACTTAGATGATAAAGAATCATCAAAAGTTGCATTACTAGAAAATTTACAAAGAAAAAATTTAAATCCTTTAGAAGAAGCAAGAACTTATCAAAAAATATTAGAAATAGATGAAATGACTCAAGAAGAGTTAGCAAAAACAATGGGAAAAAGTCAATCTGCTGTTGCTAATAAATTGAGACTTTTATCATTACCAGAAGAAGTTCAACAATCATTATTAAAAGAACAAATTTCTGAAAGACATGCTAGAACATTATTAAATATAAATAATGCTGATAAGCAAAAAGAAATGTTAAATGAAATCATTAACAATAAAATGACAGTAAGACAATTAGAAACAAAAATAAAAGAAATGAAAACACCAGCACAAAATCAAATAGAGGATACAGTAATTATGAATCAACCTGAAATAAACATTCCGCAAAATAGTGAATCAGTAGGAAATAGTCAAAGTTTTATCTCTAACAGTCCATTAATACCAAATTTTGATGGAATGGATAATTCATCAATTAATACTGAACCTCTTATAACAACTCCAATAAAAGTAGAAGATTCATCCACAAATAGTGAATCACAATCAACAGATGATGATAAACAACCTAAATTTATTAATTTTGGTGAAATAGATGATGATAATATGGAAGATAATGAAGAATCTAATGATATAAATAATATATCATTTGGAAATGTACCATCATCAAATTCTCCAATTAATTTAGAAGAATTAAAAGAAAATACAAACGATATTTCAATTAATACATCAAGTAGTAATGGAGCAGATTTAGATAGTTTATTAAGAATTAATAGTGTTTCAAATCAAACACCTTCAACTACCAATGACAATAATGATAGTTTTAAATTTTTCTCACCTGCAGAAGAGGCTTTAAAAAAGAGTGAGGAAGAAGACCAATCTAAAAACAGTGGAGATTACTTTAAAGCACCTGATTTGATAAATGTTGATTTGCCAAATTCTGTAGCAACATATGATACAAATAATGTTCCACTAGCTGATACAATGAATGTAAATTTAGTTGGTAATAGCTCAGATAATTTTCAAAATGCAATAAATACCATAAAAGATTCAATAAGTAAAATAGAATCATCAGGTATAAAAGTTGAAAAAGACGAAATGAATTTAGAAAATTCATATCAAATTGTAATTAAACTTCAAAAATAAAAAGGTAGATAAAGATACTAGTACCTGTCAAGTACTCACTAAATAAAAAGATAAATTAATTTG
>CAZYZU010000064.1:0-5566 GCA_964652065.1 uncultured Muribaculaceae bacterium | reverse complement strand
CATTCTAAAAAAGAAATGATTAAATATATTTATCCACCTAAATGGAATATTTAAAAAATATATTGCTTTTTTAGAAACTAAGAATTATAATACTAAATTACTAATATAATTAGTAGAGAAGTGAGTAGTGAAAATGAGAATAAAAAATTTAAAAATTTGTAAGAGAGCCTTAATGTTTTTAGTAGCTGGAACAGTCTCAATTACATCTAGTGGTTGTAGTACCTTTAAAGAAGAAAATAAAACAAATGAAATTGAAGCAAAAAATACTTCCGCAAGTAATACTAAAGTTGAAGAAGTAACATCAACAGAAATCCCTGTTTTAGAAGATAATATTAAAGAGTATAAAGATAATACTTATGGATATTTAAAAAAAACTGTTTATCTAAAAGAAGATAATGACAAGAATTCAAAAAAGATAAAGAAAGTTGCCCAATATCAAAAAGTAAAATTAATAGAAAAAGAAGATAACTGGGACTTAGTTAAATTTGGTAATAAAAAAGGTTATATCAAAGATAATAATATTACTATATTAAAAGGTGAATATATAGAAGTAGATATTAGTAAACAGAAATTAAAATATTTTAATAAGAATGGTAAAGTTATAGTAAAAACAGATGTAGTAACAGGACTTGATAAACAAAGAGATACGGTTTTAGGAGCATATAAGATTTATTCTAAAGAATATGACAGATTATTAAGAGGAGCAAACTATACTTCTCATGTTGATTACTGGATGCCTTTTTATGGAGGATATGGATTACATGATGCTGATTGGAGAAGCAGCTTTGGAGGAAACATTTATAAATATAGTGGAAGCCATGGTTGTGTAAATATTCCTGATGCTAAAGCAAAAAAAATCTATCAAAAATCTAAGGTAGGTACAAAAGTATTAATACATAGATAAATTATTAAAGGGGTAATAAAAATGGATAAAAAAGAAGAAAAAATCAAAATGAATTTAACTCCAGAAAATATGCTTTTTTTAGCAAAATCAAGTTTGGAGTTATTACAAGACTTTAGAAAAGAAAAACAAAAAGAAGATAGTAAAGTTCTTGTTAAAAAGAAAAATATAAACAATCACAAATAATGATTGTTTTTTATTATAAAAATCATATATTTGTTAATAATAAATACAGGTGATATAATGAAAAATTTCTCTCTTTGGTTAGATATAGATTTCGATAAACCAAAAGTATTAGATAAAAATATAAATGTAGATATATTAATAATAGGTGCTGGAATGACAGGATTAAGTACAGCGTATCAATTAAGGAATAGCAACTTAAATATTTGTGTAGTAGAAAAAAATTTAATAGCTCATGGTGTAAGTTCTAAAACTACAGGTAAATTAACATATCTACAAGATAATATTTATTCTAAATTAAAAGATAAAGCAAAACTTTATTATAAATCACAAAAAGATGCAATTGAGATAGTAAAAAATATAGTAGAAGAAAATAATATTGATTGTAATTTAGAAAAAGTAGCATCATATATTTATACAGAAAAAGATAATGATAAAAAATTAATTAAAGAAAAGGAAAAATTACAAGATTTAAACATTTCATTTCAAGAACATAATAATATACCTATAAATAGTAATTGTAAATACGCAATAAGTGTTAATGATACTTATGTTTTTCATCCATTAAAATATTTAAAAAAATTAAAAGAAATAATAGAAAAAAATAAAATACCAGTTTATGAAAACTCATCAGTATCTGAAATAAGAAAAAAAGATAATATTTATGAGTGTATTGTAAATAAAAAAATAGTAAAAGCAAAGAAAGTAATTATCGCAACCCATTATCCATTTTTCTTATATCCTATGTTAACGCCATTAAAAACATATTTAGAAAAATCATATATATCAGCATCTAAAGTAAAAGAGATAAAGCACTTTTCAGCCATATCCTTATCAAAACAGATAAAATCAATAAGATTTCATAAAGACAATTATTTCATATATTTAACTGGAACTCATAATTTATGTAATAAATACAACTATAAAGATAATTTTAATAATTTATTACTGGATTTAGAAAAAATGAATATAGAACCAGTTTATATTTGGTCTAATCATGATATTATGACAGAAGATCATCTTCCATATATTGGCTTTATAGATGATAATTTATTAATTGGTACAGGTTATAATACTTGGGGTATGACAAATGGAACTATTGCTTCTAAGATACTTAAAGATTTAGTTTTAGAAGAAGAAAATGAATATATAAATTTATTTGATCCTAAAAGAAATAAATCTAAAAACTCTCTAAAATATCCATTATATATGTCATATAGTGCCAAGTCATTTATCGAAAATAAGCTCGTTAAAAATAAATTTTGGTATAATGATAATATTATTTTTGAAAAAAGAAATGGTAAAAACATTGCCATATATCTTGATAAAGAAAATAATAAGCATATAGTATATAACCTATGTCCTCATATGAAATGTAGTCTGATTTTTAATGAAGTAGAAAAAACTTGGGATTGTCCATGTCATGGATCTCGTTTTGATATTGATGGTAAATGTATTATAGGACCAAGTAAGAAAGATATAACATATAAAGAATAAATATATGTAAATAAGTGACTAAAGATATTAGAAATACCTAATATCTTTATTTTTATGATAAAATATAAATAGGTGATAATATGAGAATAGCTATAGATATAGATAATGTTATTTCTAATTTTAATGAAGAATTACTTAAGGAGTATTTAATACACGATAAAGAATTAAGAAGTAATGGTATTATTAATGAAAATGCAAGTTATATTAGAAAAGGTATGTTTGATTGGACAAAAGATGAAGAATCAACCTTCTATAATTATATTGTTAAAGAAATGACACCTAATTTAAAATTAATAAAAAATTGTAAAAAATATATTGATAAATTAAAATCTAGAGGAAACAAAATTTTTATTATAACTGGTAGAGATAATGGAGAATATCAAGATCCATATAATATGACTAAAAAATGGTTAGAAAAAAATGAAATAAATTATGATGAACTTATATTAACTAATGCCTATTCTCATCATGGAAAATCAGATGTTTGTATAGACCAAAATATAGATATAATGATAGATGATTCAATTCATGTCTGTGAAGAGTGTCTAGATAAACATATTAATACAATATTATTTGGAACAGTATATAATAAAAAAGAAACTAGATTTAAAAGAATAGATAACTGGAAAGAAATATATGAATATTTAACTAAAATAAATGTTATTTTAGATACCGATACTGATAATGAATGTGATGATCAGTTTGCACTTTCATATATGTTAAAATCACAAGATATATTTAATGTTGAAGCAATAACAATAGCTCCTTATTCTCATAATACAAGAAATATATCAGTAAGAGAAGGTCAAGACAAAAGCTATAACGAAGTTTTAAAAATATGTAATTATTTAGAATTTGACACAACAAATAAAATATTTAAAGGTTCAAATGACTATATAGAAAATGGTTATAATGAAGATAATGATGCTGTAAAAAAAATAATTGAAATATCTTTAAAAAACAAGAAGACATATATCATGGCTATAGGATCAATTACAAATAATGCTTTAGCTATCAAAAAAAAACCTAAAATAATAGATAAAATAGAAGTTATTTGGCTAGGTGGAAATGAATTAGGTTATAAGAATAATCTAGAATACAACTTTAGACAAGATATAGCTGCTGTTAAAATTGTATTTGCATCAAAAGTAAAATTAACCATTATTCCATGTAAAGAGGTAGCGTCTGTTTTAAAAATTGATATTAATACATTAAATAGTAATTTAAAAGATAAATCTAAATTATCTAATTACCTTATAAGAAGATTTTATAATGATGGATATCATGGTATTCAAAAAGAAAGAGTTATTTGGGATATATCAGTAATTGCTTATATGATAAATAAAAAACGGTTTAATGAAAAAGAAATAAGTTGTCCGTTTATTAATGAAGATACATCTTATAAAATGACTGAAAATAATCATAAAATTAATTTTGTTACTAAAATGAATAAAGATTTTATTTATAAAGATTTATTTAAAAAGTTGAGTGACGAATAGAGAAAATATTGCAAAGGAGTATGAATTATTATGAAATTAACAAGTAATGAGGCCTTAAAATTATTAGAAGAATTAAGAAAAAATGTAAAAGATGATAGATGGGTAGTTCATTCTTTATGTGTAGGTGATAGTGCAGGAGTAATTGCTAAAGCATTATGTGAAAAAGGATATGATGTAGATATAGATAAAACAATAACTCTTGGATATTTACATGATATTGGAAAATACAAAGAGGAATTTCATAATCATGTTATGAATGGATATAACTATTTAAAAGAATTAAATTATGATTTAGAATATTGTAATATATGTTTAACACATTCATATTTAAACAATGATATTATTTGTACAGCAGGAGGAGTTCCAGATAAAAAAGAAAATTTGTTTTTAACAGAATTCATTAAAAATCATAAATATACTATAGAAGAAAAACTAATAAATTTATGTGACTTAATGTGTCCACAAGATAAAAAAGTATATACAGTTGATAAACGATTAATAGATATTATGATTAGAAGAGGGGCTTATTCAAATACACAATATCATATAAAAGAAACTTATAAATTAAAAAAATATTTTGATGATTTATTAGGATATAATCTATATGATTTATTTCCTGAAATAAAAAACAATTTATAAAAGATAGTGTTAAACTATTTTTTTATTTGGCATAAAATACTATAAGGAGGTAATTTATGAATGAATTAAGTAATATTGCAAGTGCAGTAGGTAATTATAATGAAGCTTCAACTTCAATTACATCAGAAGAAGTTATAACATCACTAGTATCTGGATTAACTATAACTAAAACTGCAGATAAACAGTCTTGGGCAGATGGACCATTAACATATACAATTACTGTTGATAATCAAGCTACAGAGTCTTATGAAAACCCAGTAATAACTGATGTTATTGATACAACACTAGTAAATTTTGTAGCTAATAGTGTTTATATCAACGGAGTTCAAGCAACACCAGAGCAATATTCGTATGATACATCATCACATACTTTAACTATTAATTTATCAACCATCGCCGCAACATCATCAACAACAGTAACATTTCAAGTTACGAAAGTTGCGTAATATAGAATTTATTTTAAAAAGTAAAACCAAACTAATCTGTCACAAATTAAATTATTATAGTAATGATATTATAGTCTATAGTAAACCAAGAATTAAAAAGTTTAACAATTATAGTTGTGACACTCCATTTTGGAGATCATAAATTCACTTTTTGTGAATTTTTTTATTGTAAAATAACAAATAGTAAAAACAACATAATTATGATAAAATAAAAATACATAATTAAGGAGTAATACATATTAATTTTTCAATAGTAAAAACAGCAAGTATTATTACCGATATAACAGATTATAAGGGTGAACACGCTCCAATGCCATTTCTTCCATAGCCCTTTTAGTTCTTGCTACAATTTCTTTTCTTTCTCGTTGACCAAATACTAAATTCATTCCAAATATCATTTC
>CAZYZU010000063.1:0-5566 GCA_964652065.1 uncultured Muribaculaceae bacterium | reverse complement strand
AGAAAAAAGTGAAGCCTTAATGAATTCACTTATGACATCACTAACAACATTAATGAGCTAGAAATAGCTCTTTTTATTTGAAAAAAAACATAAATATAAAACCAATAATAAAGAAAAGTATAGTTAATCTCTTTTTCTTATAGGCAAGAGAATTAGGTAAAAGTTCAAATAAAGAAATATATATCATTATGCCAATAGTTAAAGAAAGAATAATACTAATAAAAGAATAATTAATATATTTATATAAAAATAAATAAGTGATTAATGCTCCAATTATTTCAGAAAATCCAGATATAAACGTATATATAAATGCTTTGAATTTAGAACCAGTTGAATAATATATTGGTACACTAATACTAATTCCCTCTGGAATATTATGAAACATAATAGAAAGGGCAAGTGTTATTCCTAAAGACACATTAGTAGTTGTCGTACTAAATGTAAGAATACCTTCTGGAATATTATGAATCATTAAAGCAAGACTATTAATTATACCTAATTTATAAAGTTTATTATCAATTTTTTTAAATACTTTATCGATAAGGGATGCAAGTAAAATACCAATTAAAAAGAAAATAAGTAAAAGTAAAATTCCTCCTAATAATGTATATTGCTTTTTAAAAAAATTAAGACTTTCTGGTAAAAGAGAATTAAGTGATACAGAAAGCATTACACCAGATGCAAAACTTAAAGATGCATTAATAATTTTGTCTTTATTTTTGATTTTTAAGAATACAGGTATCATTCCAAGTAGTGTTGAAAGACCTGCTACTGTTGTAACTAAAAAAGAAAATGTTATTTTATTCATGATAAATTCTATGATTTTTATTGTTCAAATATGATATCTATGTTAAATTATTTATAGGAAGTGAAGAAGTATGAATTATAATCTTTTAATGGAAGAAGAAATAAAAAATATAAAAAAAGATGTTCCCAAATTACTTCTTCACGCATGCTGTGCTCCATGTTCATCGGCTGTACTAGAAAAACTTGGAAATATTTTTTCAATTACAATTCTTTATTATAATCCCAATATAACTGAAGAAGATGAATATCAAAAAAGATTAAAAGAAATTCATAGATTTATAGACGAGTTTAAAACAAAATATAAAATAGAAGTAATAGACGGAAGATATGATCCTAATGAGTTTTTTGATATCGCAAAATCATTAGAAAATGAGCCGGAACGAGGAAAAAGATGTTACAAATGCTATAACCTAAGATTAAAAGAAACTGCTGTTGTAGCCGATAAATTAGGTTTTGATTATTTCACAACAACGCTTTCTCTTTCTCCATATAAAAATAGTAAATGGATTAACGAAATAGGAGAGCAATTAGATAAAGAATTTAATACCAAATATTTATATTCAGACTTTAAAAAAGAGAATGGTTATAAAAGAAGCATTGAATTATCAAAAGAATTTAATCTATATAGACAAAATTATTGTGGATGTATTTATTCAAGAAGGGATTAGGCAGTATGGAGTTATATACAGGTGATGTAAAAGTATTAAAAGAAGAAATAGAAAAGTTAAGAGATGATATCTTAAGAGGTAAAAATGTAAACGAGATAGTAAATATTTATACAACTCTAGATGCAATAATACCATCTTATAGTGCGCTTTCTGGAGAAGATACAGCTTATTATAAAAAAATAAATAAAAATAAATATCTATCAAATTTAACTGACTATAGAATGAGAAAACTATATAACCATTTTATAGAAAATTTTATATCAAATAAAGAATTTCACGGACAACTTTCAAACGATGTATTAAATACTTTAAATGATTGTCTTGATAATATAGAAAATTTTAATATGAAGAAAAAAATGTTTAGTGAAAAAGAAATTATTGAAATAATGTTAGATTTTCTAAAACAAAAAGGAAATGACAACGATAAATTACTTTTAAAAACAATTGAAAATAAAAGAATGTTTCAAATTGAAGATGATTATTCAAATTGTGATGGGTATACAACCTTTAACTGTAATTCAAAAATTGCCAATATTTTTATAAATCATGCTGAATCTGATGTTTCAACAATGGCAACAATAATTCACGAGATAGGACATGTTGCGGATTTTAGAGATTTGATAAAACGATTTTCTAAAAAAGAACAATGCGAATTTTTCTTAAAACCAGTTTATAGTGAAGTGATATCTAAATTATATGAAAAACAATTCATAGACTACTTAATTGAAAATAATATTGCTGTAAACGATGCAAAACTTGAATTAGAAACTTTCTTTGGAAGTACTCTTGAAAGTACACAAGAACTTCTTTTTTTAACAGCACTTGATAAAGAATTATTTGTAAAAGAAAGATATAGAGATTTAGATAAAAGTGATTTTCTTGAGATTGTTTTACCATCCATACATATTGAAGTTGATACTTCTGACATAACTGATCCAGAAGACATTGATATCATTGATTCAACTATTTATACATATGGAGGAATAATTTCAACATACTTATCTAATTTAGAAAAAAATGATTCTGAAAGATTTAAGATAATATATAAAGAATTTTTAGATAATAGAATAAAATATTTTGATAAAGATATATTAAATATTTTACAAACTTCAAATGAAGGATTATCTAACGCAACAAAAGAAGAATTTAAAATACTAGAAAGACCAAAAATAAAAAAATATACAAAGTAAGTTATTGAAAGAAATAAAAAAATAGGTTATAATATAACTATCTTCTAGTAAGAAGAGTAAAATTATTATATTTATAGAGAAAATGTGGTTGGTGAAAACATTTAATACTAATAATTTGAAGACACTTACAATTTCGGAAGCGGGTAACTACGTTAAAAGTATAATAAGAAATAATTAAGGTGGCACCACGAGAAATTCGTCCTTAGGGGTGTGGCCTTTTTTTAGTATAAGGAGGATTATTATGATAACAAAAGCAAAGGGATGTAATGATATTTATGGAAGAGAAGCAAAAATATGGAAGTATATTGATACAATAATTGATTCAGTAATGGAAAAATATAATTATAATTATATACGTACACCAATTTTTGAAA
Source organism: uncultured Muribaculaceae bacterium (assembly GCA_964652065.1). Classification (GTDB taxonomy): domain Bacteria; phylum Bacillota_I; class Bacilli_A; order RF39; family UBA660; genus UMGS995. Next base: position 2,527 of record CAZYZU010000063.1, on the reverse strand, counting down.
AAACAGAACTATTTCACAGAGGTGTAGGAGAAACAACTGATATAGTTACAAAAGAAACATATGATTTTACTGATCGTGGAGAAAGATGTATGACACTTCGTCCAGAAGGAACTGCAGGAGTAGTAAGAAGTTATATTGAAAACAAAATGTATGGAGAAGAAAACCCAGTAAAAGTTTATTATAATGGAACAATGTATCGTTATGAAAGACCTCAATCTGGAAGAGATAGAGAACTTACTCAGTTTGGTGTTGAAGTTTTAGGAAGTGATGATCCACTAATTGATGCTGAAGTAATATCACTTGCTGTAAATATTTATAAAGTTCTAGGTTTAAAAGGAATTAAAGTAAATATTAATACATTGGGAGATGCTACATCAAGAAATAATTATCGTGAAGCCTTAATCAAATATTTTGCTCCACATATAAATGATTTTTGTGAAGATTGTAAGCAAAGACTTGATAAGAATCCATTAAGAATTTTAGATTGTAAAGTAGATAGTGAAAATGAAATCTTAAAAAACGCTCCAACTACACTAGATTATTTAAATGAGGAAAGCAAAAAAAGATTTGAATCAGTAAAAGAATATTTAGATTTATTACAAATTGATTATGTTGTAAATACAAATATTGTAAGAGGACTTGATTACTATAATCATACAGTATTTGAAATAGAAACAGAAGTAGAAGGATTCGGAAGCAATAATGTTATTGGAGCTGGGGGAAGATATAATGGTTTATGCGAACAATTAGATGGACCTAAAACTCCAGGAATAGGTTTTGCATCAGGAATTGGTCGTCTAGCAATGGCTCTAGATTTAGAAAAGGTAAACATGCCAATAAAAGAAGATATTGATCTATTCTTAATGTATGTAAATGAAGAAGAAAAGAAATATGCAGCGTATTTATCGCAAGAATTAAGAATGTCAGGTTTTATTGTTGATACAGAATATACTTCTCGTAGTTTAAAATCCCAATTTAAACAGGCTGATCGTTTAAATGCAAAATATATTGCTGTTTTAAATAGCGATGACTTAAATAACAACGAAATAAAAATTAAAAATAATAAAACAAAAGAAGAAGAAGTTATTTCTCTAGACGCTTTAATTTATTATTTAGATGAAAAACTAACTACAGAAGAAGATTTATCTTGTGGATGCGGCGATGATTGTAATTGTGGTGATGACTGTGATTGTGACGGAGATTGCCACCATCATGAAGGTGAATAAAAATGATTTCTAATATAGAAGATGTTGCTTATGAAGCTGTTTTAAATTCTCCTAAGCCTTGGTTCACAACAGATGACATTAAAAAGAATTTAGAAACAGAAGGATTTGTTATAAATAATAAAATTATAGATCATTATAGTAGTTTAATTTATACAAAAGATAAAGAAATAAAAATAATTTCAATAAAAGATGACCTAGTAGAAAATAAGCTAAGAAAAATTTTATTAATGTATTACGGTTGCTACAAACTAAATCCTGTAGAAGGAAATGGTTTTGTAAAAATATATGATGCTAAAAACATAAAAAATGATTATAAAAGATTAGGAAATTTAATTCAAGATTATTCAGTAGAAAAAGAATTTAATCAAGAAGAATTTAATACTTTAGGCAAACAAATAATAAAGAAAAGGTGATAGTATGAAAAAAATAAATAACAATACTTTGAATTTAAATAATATAAATGAAGAAGTTACTTTATATGGATGGGTACAGAAAAAAAGAGACTTAGGTGGAGTAGTTTTTATTGATTTAAGAGATAGAAGTGGAATAGTTCAATTAGTAGTGAATGATGATAGCAAGTTTTATAGTGATGCAGCTTCATTAAAAAGCGAGAGTGTTATAAAAGTAATTGGAAATATTCGTGAAAGAGAAAATAAAAACAAAAATATAGCAACTGGAGATATTGAAGTAGTAATTAATAATTTAGAAATACTTAACAGTAGTCTAGATATTCCATTCGAAATAACTGATAATACAACTGCATTAGAAGATACAAGACTAAAATATAGATATTTAGATATTAGACGTAACGAAATATCTAATAAACTAATTACAAGACATAAAATTTGTATGGCAATTAGAAAACATTTAGATAAAGAAGGCTTTATTGAAGTAGAAACACCTATTCTTTGTAAATCAACTCCAGAAGGAGCAAGAGATTATTTAGTACCAAGTAGAGTAAATAGAAATAATTTTTATGCCTTACCTCAATCACCACAAATATTCAAACAACTATTAATGGTTGGTGGAATGGAAAAATATTTTCAAATAGCTAAATGTTTTCGTGATGAAGATCTAAGAAGTGATCGTCAACCAGAATTTACACAAGTAGATATGGAAATGAGTTTTGTTGATGAAGATGATGTTATAAAAACTGCTGAAGGTGTAATTAAAGAAGTTTTTAAAGAAGTTAAAAATATTGATCTAAAGCTCCCATTAAAAAGAATGAAATATGATGATGCAATAGATTTATATGGATCAGATAAACCAGATTTAAGATATGATATGAAAATAAATGATGT
>CAZYZU010000062.1:0-5594 GCA_964652065.1 uncultured Muribaculaceae bacterium | reverse complement strand
TTCAATAATTAACATTTTAACTATATCATATTGCTTTAATTTTTTTCGGTTTTTTGTCTCACATCATTTACAAACGTACATTTCATCATTCGTTTTTTTTTCGAAAAAAGTCATTAGTATATACATTAACGTAATAGGGAAAACCATCCATACATATCTAAAAGCTTGATAGTGCATTGCAATTAGAAGTGTAATTAAATTAATTAATAATGGAAATAACATCACTAAATCTTTTTTTCTTTTTGTAATTAAAGTGTAATTTATAAAAACTATCAATAAATCTATATATATTCCAATTCTAAAAAATAAAATATTAAATAGAGCATTATTTGATATAAAACACAAAATTTGTTCAATAAACTTACTTCTTCTATTTATTTTTGAAATATCTTTTATATATTCGTGATCAAATTCGTCATAATATAATTGGTATTTTAAATTGTTTATTTTGTCATCTTCCACTACATTCCAAACTATATCATTTCCATAAAGACGATCTTTTAATAAATATATTGGACTTTTTAACATTTGCTGTAAATATATATTTATAATTTTCGATTTATTTAATTTTAAATTTCTTGTTTTTTTATTATCATCATTTTCATTATAGTGTAACAATATATCAATATTATATTTATTATAGCTATTTTTAAATGTTTTTTCTGATAAAACATTATTTATTAAATAATTATAAGTCTTATTATTATATTCTGCTTTATCTTCTACCATTATATAATCAAGTCCATGTATCATTGTTGCAATATCAAGATTTTTTGGAGTATCAGATACATTTAGGATTTTATAAAGTGGAACCTTTATTATAAAAGAAATTATTGCAAAAAATATTATAATTGTTATGGTAATTATTTTTTTTTGTTTTATTGATAATATAAATAAAAATATTGCAACTATTATTGAAATATATATACCATTGTGTCTAAAAAATGCTACACATAATAACGATATTAATAAAAAGAAATAATTACTTTTTAAGAAATTAAATGTTTTAAAGTCTTCAACTATTAAATATAAATAAAATGAAAGAGCAACTAATACAATAACAAAGTCAACATCTTTTAATAAAGTTATTAATACCGTTGCAGTTACTGGTGATAATGTAAATAAAATTGCAATTATATATACATATACTAATTTTAATCCTTTATTATTAAAGTAAAATAGAATTGTATTTAACAATAATGAATAGATAAAAATCCTAAAATAAATGAATGAATCAAAATTACCAAATACAACATAAAACATTTTCAAAAGCATTGTATGTATATATGGATGCCAATTTGATAATGTATTATTTAAAACATCTGATATTTGCATATAACTATCAGTTACAAAAATAAATGGATTTAATAAAAATTTGTAACCTAATAATATTAATACGCAAATGGAAAAAACTAAAATTCTATGAGAATTCTTTTTTTCTATTATTTTATTAGGTTTATTTAATTTGTTTTTTATATTATCAATTTTATTTAATAAAACTGGTATTAATTTATATATAAATATACTTAATAGTATATAAAATAAAATTATACTCAATTTTGGATTTTCTATTAAAAATTTTCCAATAAATGAAAATGAAATATATAAACTACTAACGGCAAACATTATTTTTTGTTTATTTGTATATTTTTTAGAAGATATTTGTTCCTTTCTAAAAATAATTCCAAATATTATAATTAAAAATAATTTTACTATTATGTTTATATTATTTATAGGATTTAATTCTATAAGAATTATAAAAAGAGCTAAAATTTCACTTTTTTTATCAGTAATACTTTTTCTTACAAGTAAAAAATATGTTACAAATAATAATAAAAGTAATATTACCTCGTTTATATTATATTTTATATATGAATTATTATAAGAATATATATAATTAAAATTCCCCATTTGTAATGATTTTTTTGTTATTTTTTTATAATTTAATTTTTCGATATTTATTTTTTTATTGTTAATTTTAATGCTTATGGGATTATTCTTTTTTTGAATATTTATTTCTATATTTTTTATTTTATTAATATCAATTTCATATTTTTCTTTCGGTTTTAATGTTAATTTATACTCGCTTGTATTTTTATTTTGTTCTTTATATTCTGTTTTTAATTCTGCATTATTTATTAAATCATATTTTTTTAAATATTCACCATTTAGTTTTATTTTCTTTTTATTCAAGTAAACATTATCAATTAATACATATTCATTTGATGTGTTTTCTATCATTATATTACTATTTTTATAATTAATTAAAAATTTTTCTTGGGTAACACATATTAAAATCACACTAATAATAAGAGATATTACTATATTCTTTTTGGATGATTTTGTTTTATTTTTATTTAAAATATATATAAATGGTAAAAATAAAACAAAAAAAGATACTATTATTGATAGTATATTTATGTTGTTTTTTAAAGAGTTTATTATAGAAAAAAGAATTAATAAGATCATCTCTATTATCATATTATCACCACTATTTCATTATTATATTATCATAGATGAATTACAAAGTAAATTGACATATATTATCTATCCTTGATTATATTCTAGTGATATTAAAAATTCTCTATAACTTTCATAAGTAATTAAATCATATGAATCAATTTTCTTGTATTTTTTATAATAAAATAGAAATGAAGATAATTGATTCCATTTAAGTTCATCAATAGTCATTTTGTCTTTATTCTTATATGTTTTTAAAGCAAGTTTTTTTATATTTGAATCGGCTTTCCACTCTCTAACATAATTTATATTAACTGTTTTAAAAAAAGAAAAGAAACAAAGTAGTATTAATATCAAATATATATATTTTGTTTTTTGATAATTAAAAAGATTCATGTAATCAATAAAAGAAATTATATAAATACTAAGGAATGGAATTAAGGTTCTTCCCGTTGGTAAATTAAATGGAAAAATAATTTTTATAATAATCAATATAGCCATCATCATAATACACATATAAAATATATTATCATCTTCTAACTTTATACTTTTACGTTTAATTATTAATAAAATAATTGCCGCTATACAAATCAAAATGAGTAAATATTTATTTATAAAATTAATTCCATAATAATTCAAAGGAACTTGAATTAAGCATTTAAAATTATCTGGTGATGTACAGAATGCTAAGTTATGATCTTTAAACGATACAAAAAAATGATAACATGTTAACAAAATTATTAATAATAAAAATATTATTATTTTAATTCTATTATTATGAATAAATTTTTTTAATTTTTTATTTTGTATCATTCTAATTACACTATCAATTAATATTACTCCAAATATAATTAAATTAATTGTATTAGCTAGTGATGCTAGTAATGTAAAAATAAATGTTTTTATTAAATCCTTTTCATTATTATCTTTTAAGTAAACTTTGTAATAATAAATTCCTACTAAAATTAATGCTGCTGATATTCCATAACCTCTTGCTAAACTAGAAAATTCATTTATGGAATAATTTAATAATAAGAGAGTTGCAACAGTATATTTATTTTTATACAATTTACTTATTCTATAGGAATAAATTATATAAATAAGATAAAATATCAAATTTGGTATTCTAATAACAAATTCATTATACTCTAGTCCTGTTATTTTTGTCATTATAAACATTAAAATTGTATTTAAAATATGATTATTTGCAATTATTGTATAATTAATTTTTGAAAGATTATTAATATCAACAAAATTCATATATGTTATTGCTTCGTCAAAGGTAATAGATGACTTTATTGCTCTTAGTAAAGCTATTATAAAAATAATAACTGCTAAGATAATATAATATATTTTAAATCTGTTTTTTTTAATATTTTTCATATTTTATTGTATCCTTTCATATATTGTATACAATCTGTATCCTTCCATTTTTTTACAAAAGACTTCTTTATATTTCTTTGTATCAATGTTGCTTTTGTTTATATTATTATCGATAATATACATGGCACTATTTTTATCAAGTGTATACGTTAATTTATCTCTTTCTTCTTTAGTTAATAAATAATCATTTATATAATTATCAGAATAAATACTAGCACCATTTTTATTGTGTTTTAAAATATATCTTAATGCTTCAATATTAGATAGTCTTACATAATTTGTATTAAAATTTTGAATACAATATTTTCTAGTGATTAAACTATAATAATTATATTGATAAGGATGATTTTTAACCATCCAATATACTAGATATAATGAATTAATACATACTAAAACTATTGTTACTTTTTTTAATTTTTTATAGGCTAATATTTTCTTCAAACCTATTATTGCATTAATAATTATTATAGGATATAGAAAATAAAAATGTCTCCATCCACAATATGTTGTCGGTCTAACTATTATCATAAATAGTAAAATGAAAACCAATATTGCATTACATAATAACCAGTCTTTATCAATTTTTTTAAATCTTTTATTAATATCTTTTTTAATTTTAGATGTAAACCCAATTAATGATAAAATTATATACATTATTGGAGTTGTAATACATATCCATACTGGTAAATAATGCCAAGGTATAGATGTTGAATTAATACTGTTTCCAAAATATAGATTTTTAATAATATCATTACTATATGGGTCTTTATAATTAAAGAAAAAATTTATAACCTCTATAGGAAAAAATATGTAATTATTCCATGATGCAGGTGTAATAATTATATATATGATATAAGTTATTGTGGATAAAAAGAAAAAGTTTTTAATAGCTTTTTTTAAGTTTTTTCTATCTATGACAAACTTAAAAATACTAGTCATAGCAATAACTATTCCTCCAATTACCCTACAATTAATTGTCAATGCGGATATAAAACAAAGTAATAGTAAATTTTTTTTGCTCGATTTATTAATATATTTAAAACTATAAAATAAATTAATAATACACATGGACATGAAAACATTGTCTTTGATATTATAAAATGATTCACCATAAATTCGTGGCGACAATACTAAAAATAATACTCCTATAAGTGCATACTTTTTATCTTTAACAATATATTCATTTAATAGTTTATAAAAATATATTAATGACAAAAAGAAAATTAAAAATGTGAAAAAGTGTCTAATCAAAAATATTGTTGAAACATCAAGATTATAATCAAATATTTCTTCTATAAAAGTTAATGGCATTTGTAATGCTACTCCATAGTATTTAAAACGATAATTAGAAATAACTCTTTCTATAGATTCTTCTTCAACTATTTTTTCTAATTTACTTGTTTTTACATTTTCTATAGGAATACCATCACCTTTAAAATTCCCTTTTAAAACACCTTTTAAATAATAGTGAGTAACTAAAGAGTGGTTTCTTTGAATCTTTTCATCTTCTGATATCCCATAATCTTTAAATGTAAATAATCCAACAAAAAAAATTGCAAGAAAAAAAATTACAACAAAAATTTGCCATTTAGATATTTTTTTTATTTTCTCTATCATCTGTTTTCATCACCTTTTATTTAATATATCAAAAATAAAACTATTTGTAAAAGAAAACAAAAAAAAAGATTTCTGAATTTACAGAAATCATTTATTTTCTTTTATTTTTTCTATAATATCTTCAATATGTTCTC
>CAZYZU010000061.1:0-5617 GCA_964652065.1 uncultured Muribaculaceae bacterium | reverse complement strand
AACAAAAGAGTCTTAAGAATTTATTAAAAATCCCCAAAACTCTTTACACTAACAAGATAAGAACTAATCAAATTCTTATCAAAAAACTATTTTTTCTCAACTTATAAATATAATCAGCTAAATTATATAAATAGTTCGCGTTTATTCGCAGATAAACTGGTGTTCCCATACAGAACATTATGAGTCCATCTCTCACATTCAATATTCCTTATACAACACTATTTAAAAAATAGGCAATGCGCATTGACTGATTATAGATTATCACCATCGTTAATAATTTAATACAAATTATTACTAAATAAAGAATATTTACTATAATATTGATATTTTTTCCATATATTTTTACCCCCTAATCATCAGATATATAAGTGATTATCTCTTTTTGATTGTTTCTAACAACAAAAGCATTTGTTTCGTCCAAGTTTAAATTATATTCATCATCCAAACGTTTACCAAAAACAAAATCTTGATCATTGAATTCAGAATATATAACAATACCATCCTTTTTAGATAATTTATTATACCATTTTTCATTTTCAAATTTTTTAGATGAATTATACTTTCCACATATAACGAATTTATACATATTACTATCAGAAAAATCATCAATAAAATTATTTAATGTGTAAAGAGAATCATCCTCTTGATCTTTATAATACTCTTTTAAATGATTTTCTATATTTTCATATCCGGAAATAAATATAATTATTTTTTTTGTTTCAGATTGATTATTATTTCCATTCTCTTTTAAAAACTTTAATAATTTTGAAAAACCAGAATCATAATATTTAACAGTTTCTTTATCTAAATTATTTAAATCTTTATTACCATCAAAAATTAATATTTTAGTATTTTCTATTTTACTTATTAGTTTTGTTAAACCATTTATAAAATTAAAAATATTTTTAGTTTTATTACTTATAATTAAATTTAAATATTTATCAAAATCATATAGTGAATCTTCAATAGTATCAATATTATATCCTATTGGAACATTTGAAAGTGAATATTTTTTATTAATAAACAATTCATATGAAACAACATCAGGCATAATAGGAACACCATCAGCTTTATAAGTTAATGTTTTCAATTGATTGCATATTAAATTGATTGTTGTATCTATTTTTTCAACAGGTGCAATTAATGCAGTTTGAAATTGATATATATTACCATCTATTTTGATTAATCCTCTTCCAGGATTTGAAGCAGGAACCATCCTTGTTTCAAATAATGCTGAATATTCCGTAGGGTCATTTTGTTTCAACGAAATAATTTGACTAAATTGATCCTGTTGAACGCCAGACAAAGAATTGGTAGCTGATGCTATTATCAATGTTATTCCATATTTGTTACACTCTCTAATTATTGATAAAAAATTATATGTAATAAAATCATCAAATTGTTCCTTAAATGAATCAAAACCATTTATAATAACAACGTAATTTGGTAATGGTGGATTATCAGATTTTATGTAATTAAGATAATCCATCCCTCTTTTTGCTAACAACTTTTTCCTTAATTTAATTTCACTCATAATTCTTTTTAATAAAATAGTAACTTTATCAGCATTATCCATAGTTAGTACATTTCCAATTTGTGGAGCATTATCAAATTTTTTTAATGCCTCATTTGAATAATCTATAATATAAAATTTAACTTCATTTGTTGTATGTGAAATTATTGTAGATAAAATAAACGTAGATAATAGAGTTGTTTTTCCACTTCCAGTAACACCACAAATTAAGCAGTTGCCACCTTCTGTAATAGGCAAATGAACAGGACCTTGCATTTGATTTTGGGGATCATCGTATTCGCCTATTATAGGATCTATAATATTTTTTTTAATATTATTATCACTTTGATATTTCTTTTTAATATTTTCTAAATAAATTTCATTAGGAATATTATCCAACCATATTTTATCAATTGAATAATTCATCTTTTCAGAAGTTTTGATTATATATTCTAAAATATTAGTTAATTCCTCACCTAAATCAACTTTTTTTTCTTTTAATTCTTCTTTTTCTTCTTTTTTTAAATCAAGAAGATGTTCACGAATATCATTTATCATATCTAAGCTATCATTTGTATTAGAAACAATTTTATCAGATGGAGTATATTTACATCCGGAATATGCAGATTGTCCCATTATATAATAGATATCATACCCAACTTGTAAGTAAAACCTACCCGAATCTTTTAGAGATGCAGCATCAGGCTTACCTAACATTTCTCTACTATCCTCCTTTTTCACCTATACATCAACTTTTTCATCAGCATCATTATCATTAGAATCTTTTTCAAATTCTTCAGCTTCTCTTTTTTGATCAGCAGCCATTTGAGTCTCTAACATAGTAATTCTTTGTTCAAGTTTTTGCAACTGGTTTTCACAATACACACGTCTTGTATTTGCTTTTTGTTTTGCGTTATCAATACCTTTACCAATTCCCTTGTTAGTTTTCATATCATCTCCAGATGTTGTGGATTGCAACAATTTATCATATGCTTTAGAAACATCTTTATATGCTGTTTTTACCGCTGCAATTTTTGTTTTCAATGTTCCAAACGCTGTTAATAATGCATCATCATCATACACAATTGCATCTCCTTTGAAGCAACTGTTATCAAAATCATTTTTTTCTATTTTTGTAGTATTATTTAAATACTTACTAGATAAAGCCATATTTCTTCCTCCTTCTACCTTAATATATATCTATAATATCACTCAAAAAAAAAAGTAAAGTATTTATTTAAACTTTACAATTTTTACAAAAAAAGAAGTTAATTACTTAACTTCTACAGTAGCCCCAGCTTCTTCAAGCTTAGCTTTAATATCATTAGCTTCATCAGTAGCAATATTTTCTTTAACAACACCATTGTTATCAACGATATCTTTAGATTCTTTTAATCCTAATCCAGTGATTTCTTTAATAACTTTGATAACAGCAACTTTTGCAGCTCCTGCATCAGCAATACTAACTGTTACTGTACTTGGTGCAGCATCAGCAGCATCTCCCCCAGCAGCAGGTGCAGCAACTGCTACAGCAGATGGATCTACTCCGAACTCTTCCTTCATTGCATCTACTAATTCTTTAATTTCTAATAAATTCATTTCTTTTAAACTACTAATAAATTCTTCTTTTGTTAATTTAGCCATTTTCTAATCCTCCTATATTTTTTATTTTAATTTTCTTCTTTTTGTTGACTATATAAGTCTAAACAGATAGATAAGTCTCTTACAAGTCCTATCATACCACCAGCAAGCATAGTAAGTAATCCTTCTCTTGAAGGTAATGTTGCATATTCAGAAAGTTTTGCTTTATCAGCAACTTCTCCATCTACAATCCCTACTTTTAAAACTAATGCTGGATGTTCCTTTGCAAAATTTGTTAAAATTTTGATAGCAGCAACTTGGTCATCACTAAATGCAAATGCACTTGGACCAGTTAAACTATCTTTGATATCAATCTTTAGATCATCAAAAGCACGAACCATTAATGTGTTCTTATAAACTTTATAATCTGAATTTGATTCTCTTAATTTAACACGTAATTCCTTAGCTTCACTATCAGTAATACCACGATAATCAAATAATACAATAGAACTTGATTTTTCTACATGATTCTTAATTTCGTCTACAACTTTTTGTTTAGCTTCTAAAATCTTAGTATTTGCCATAAAACACCTCCTTAATTATTATTTAGGGATGCCATAAAAAAGTTCTTGAAACAGACATTCCAAGAACTTTAATTACTTTTTTAAGTCCTCGGTAGGATTTACTTTTTTACCTACTGTCTATGGCACCAATAAATTGATTTTATTATATACTATTATTTTCTACTTGTCAAAGGTATTTTCAATTTTTATACCAGGACCCATTGTAGAAGCAATAGATATATTCTTAACATACTCACCTTTTACTGTTGAAGGTTTAATTTTTAATATATTTGCAACAAATGCATCTAAATTTAATAATAAATCTTCTTCAGAAAATGATACTTTTCCAATGATTCCATGAATATTTCCAAAAGAATCAGTTCTATATTCAACACGTCCAGCTTTTACTTCATTTATTGCTTTTTCAACATCCATAGTAACTGTTCCAGTTTTAGGGTTAGGCATTAATCCTTTAGGTCCTAAAACACGTCCAATTTTACCAAGAAGTGGCATCATATCAGGAGTTGCAATCATTGTATCAAAATCAAACCAATTTTCTTTTTGAATTTTATCAATCATATCAACATCTCCAACATAATCAGCACCTGCTTCTTTTGCCTTTAATGCATTTTCTCCTTTAGCAATAACTAAAACTTTTACAGTTTTACCAGTTCCCTTAGGTAAAACAATAGCTCCACGTAATTGTTGATCAGCTTTCTTAGTATCTAAGTTAAGTCTCATAGCAACTTCAACAGAACCATCAAATTTACTAACTGAAGTTTCTTTAACTAACTTAACAGCTTCTTCTTTAGAATATAATTTATTCTTTTCTACTTTAGAAAGAGCTTCTGTATACTTCTTACTTCTTTTCTTCATTATTTTTCCTCCTTATGTGGTTTAATACGGAATTCATGTAAGCGGACATTCCTTCCACATAGGTATATACCTATAATAAATTATTTTATGCTTCTTCTTCAGTTGCTTCTGCTGCAGCCATTGCAGCTTCTTGTTCTTTAGCTTCAGCCTTAGCTTCTTTTGCTGCTTCCATTGCTTCTTTTTTCTCTTCAGCTTGAGCCTCAGCAACTTTTTCAGCAAGTTCTTTATCATTTACACCTTTAACTGCAATTCCCATATTTCTAGCTGTACCCTCTACTATTCTCATAGCTTCTTCTACATCATATGCATTTAAATCAGGTAATTTGATTTCCGCAATCTCTTTTACTTGATCCTTAGTTAAAGTTGCAACAATATCATGAGCTCCCTTAACAGAACCCTTATTTATTTTAGCAAACTTCTTTAGCAAGAAACTTGTAGGTGGAGTTTTAATTACAAAACTAAAACTTCTATCATCAAATATTGAAATTTCTACTGGTAAAATATCTCCCATTTTATCTCTAGTAGCATCATTATATTTTGTACAAAATTCTTGTAAATTAATTCCTGCTGGTCCTAAAACAGTTCCAACTGGTGGAGCTGGTGTAGCTTTTCCTGCAGGTATTTGTAATTTAATCTTTTTAACTGCTTCCTTTGCCACGAAAAACGCCTCCTTTATTTTTAGTTTTTTTTCGCGAGTGGTTCAAATAGCTTTATTACCGCTTTAATTAGGCTTTGCTTCCCACTAATCTATATTAATAAAATATAGCCATTAAATAATATCATATACTTGTCATTTTTGCAAGTATTACATCTTTTCAATTTGATTTATTTCAACTTCAACAGAAGTTTCTTGTCCAAATAAATCAACTAATAGCATAACTTTTTGATTAGGTAAATCTATATTATCAACTTTACCAATCATTCCATTAAATGGACCTGCAATAATCTTAACTTTAAGACCAACTTCAAGTTCATTATCTATATCAATTCTACTTATACCCATATTATTTAGAATTTTATCAACTTCATAAGGTTGTAATGGAGTAGGTTTAGCACCCTTTCCACTTGATCCAATAAATCCAGT
>CAZYZU010000060.1:0-5629 GCA_964652065.1 uncultured Muribaculaceae bacterium | reverse complement strand
TAGCATTTACAATAATTCTTCATAAAACGGAATTTAGTCTAAAAATTTACGTTTTTTTATGGTAAATCTTTTTTAGAAATTAATTCAGTATTATTTCCATCAACTTGAATTAGAACTTCATTTACTTCATAATTATCAAAAATTGAATATGCAAGTGAATATTTTACTTCTTCTACAACTTTACTATCATTATCAAATATTGCATTATTAAAATTAATTGTCATTACTTGTTCTTGTTCTTTATAATCAATTAATTTAGTATTACTATTTAAGAAACTCATTAAGTTAGATTCATAAATGTAACTAGTTGCTAACTCATCTACAATAATTTTTACTTTATCTCGATCATCATTTAAATATTTTGTTACTGGTACATAATATTTTGATTCATCAATTTCTTCTAGATAATAAATAACTACTTTATTAATATTCTTTCTTTTTTTTATATTATATCTTTTGTTTATACCAATACTTTTGTTTAAGACTTTTTCATATCCTTTTATCACTTCATCATCTACAGTAATTATTATTCCTTCAACTTTATCTAAATCCATAATACTATATACAATGGATTCTATCATTCTATCTTTTTTATTGTCATCTGCTTTTAGAATATTTTTATTAAAATTTATGGAAACAAAACCTTCATCATATGATAAATTTAAGAGTTTAGTATTTTCTGGTATTGTTCCATATAAGCCTTCTGGAAATTTGGAATTACTATTTTTAGTTAAATTTTTAATAATTAATTTTATTTGTTCTTCTTTTTTAGAAGTATCTAATAATATTTTTGTTTTTACTAAATAATCGTTTTTATCTAATAAATAGATATTATTTGTTCCAAGAGATGTAATATACTCTACTTCTAAGTTTGTTTTTAAAGTCTCTTCTTTCATCATATTTGGAATAGAATACGCAACTAAAAGAATAAAAGCTGTTAATGTTGTTATAAATATTTTTCTTATAGCTCTTTTTTTTAACATATTATCACCTAGAAAAGTATATGAAAAAACGTACTTTATTAGTACGTTTTATAAAGATATTTCTTTTAATTTTAATAATTCTACCACTGCACTTGCTCTACCATTAACACCAAGTTTTTGCATTGTATTAGATATATGATTTCTTACTGTTTTTTCACTTATATTTAATTTCTTTGCGATATCTTTAGTTGTCTTATTTAATATTAAAAGTTCAAATACTTCTTTTTCTCTAGCTGTTAAGATTGATTTTGACATATGTCTCTTCCCTTCTTTTATACTTACCTAGATTATTGTATGTAAAAAGATGGGTTTGTTTCATTTCATATGCCTAGCTCTTTTTAAATGTTACAGTGATATACATTTTATCATCGTAGTTAGATTGAACAAGTCGCATGATATTGTTAGCGATACTAGCATCATGTTTATCTTTTATTACTACTACTTCGATATCCTTATCGTCTATTTTTACAAAGCTATCCAATTTATATTGTTCTTTTATTTGCTTTTCAATATTTTCTTCTTCACCTTGTAATTTGTTTAAATACTTTAATTGCTCATAAGCATTGTTTTTCTCTTCTGTAGTAGTTTCTTCATTAGTTAATTTTTCTTGTAAGCTAACCATTGCTTCTTGTCTTTCTTCTTCTAAAGATACTCTCATTGCTACTAAAGAGTTTGTCTCCTTTACATCTGTTTTTGCTTTTTTTGTATCATTTGTAGTTGTTGTTTCCTTTTCGGTTGATATAAGCAAATCATTGGGCATTGTAATATAATAGACACTAAGGACTAAAATCAAACTAAATAATGTTAAAAACCATAAATTCTGTTTGTTAATCATACGAAGCCTCCTCCTTACAATAAACTATATGAGCAAAAAAAAAGAATATTCATATAAATATTCTATTTTACTTCTTGACCACATTTTGGACAGAATTTTGTAGTTTGATCTACTTGAGTTCCACAACCTGCACAGTATTTTACTGATGATTGACTATTATCAACTGATGGTGTAACTGTAGCATTTTGTGTATTAGTATTATTATTCTTAAATAAGAAATCATTCATTGGTTTAGCTCCAACATATTCACTTTTACCACAACCTAAAACCATATAAAAGATTGGGGCAAGTAAAATAAGTCCTACTGCAAATCCATCTTCTTTACCAAAACTTCTAGCAATACTTACGTTTAAAAGAATCATAAAGTAAATTGATGCCACAGCACTTACTAGTCCTAGTACTGGTACAGCACTTAATAGAATAGATGATCCACAAACTATTAAAACCCACCAAGGATTAACTCCTGCTATTTGGCATAATACAACTGAATTATAAAATGGAATTATTGCTTCCCATCCGCCACGTCCTGCTTTCTTTAAAGTTTTCCATGTTCCTATAATCTGTAATATTCCTACAACTAAGGCAACAATACACATTATTATAAGGAAAATTGCTAAGCCTGCAAATACACCTCCAATTGCACTACTAGTTGTATTGTAGTCTAAATTATAATCTGTCATTTTTCTCACTCCTTTTCTAATTAAATAATACCATAATTTTATTTAATAATATATTATTTTTTATTGTTCTTGTAAATTTTGTAAAGCAAAAAGTAAAGCAGTTTTCCCACTTTGATATGTAAGTGATCCTTGTTGATATGCAATATATGGACTTCTTATTGGTCCATCACAACTTATTTCAATACTAGAACCTTGTGTAAATGATCCACTTGCCATAATTACTTGATCGTCATAGCCTGGCATATCCCATGGAATTGGAATAGAGTTAGCATCAATCGGAGATCCTTTTTGAATACCTTGCACATATTTAATTAATTTATCCTGATCATTAAAAATTATATTTTCTACTATATCTGCTCTTTTTTCATTATATTTTGGTTCTACATCATAACCTAATTCTTCTAATACTTTAGATGTTAATATGGCAACTTTTAATGATGATGAAACAACACTTGGAGCCATAAATAATCCTTGTAATATATTTCTATTTATACCAAGAGTTGGTCCTACTTCTCTTCCTTCACCTGGTAGTGTTAATCTTTCTCCAACTAAATCTATTAAGTTGTGATTTCCGGCAACATAAGCACCATTTGGAGCAATACCTCCACCTAAGTTTTTTATTAATGATCCTACTACTATATCTGCGCCATATTCACCCATTTCAGTATCTTCTACAAATTCACAATAACAATTATCAACCATTATAATTATATTTTTATCAAGATTCTTTATGAATTTAATTACTTCTTTTACTTTTTCTAAAACAATACTTTTTCTAGTAGAATATCCTTTAGATCTTTGAATTTCTATTACTTTTATTTTTTTATATTTTATAGTATCTTCTATTTTTTTATAATCAAAATCATTATTAATTAAATCTATTTCTTCATAGTTAATATTAAATGAAGTTAGACTACTTGGATTATCCTTAATTCCTATTACTTCATGTAATGTATCATATGGTGTTCCAGTTATTGATAAAAGTGTGTCATTTGGTCTTAAAAGAGCAAATAGAGTTACTGTTAAGGCATGAGATCCTGATACAAATTGATTTCTTACTATAGCATCTTCACATCCTAAAACATTTGCAAAAATCTTTTCTATTTTCTCACGGCCCATATCACTATAACCATATCCTGTAGTTGATGCAAAATCATTTTCATTTACTTCTTCTTTATGAAATGCATTAAGTACTTTTAAAGTATTTTTAAATTCTATTTCATCTATTTTATTAAATTCTTCCTTACATTCTTTTTCACATTTTTCTATTACATTTAATAACTCTTTATTCATCAATACATACCTCCATCTACACTAATTATTTGATTATTTATATAACTTGCATCATCTGATAAAAGAAATGTTACTACTTTAGCTATTTCTTCTTCCTCTGCAAAGCGATTAACAAAGATTTTTTCTTCTTCTGATTTTATATAATCTTCATCTATTTCTTTCATTTCATTTTTTGTTTTTACCCATCCTGGCGCAATAGCATTAACTCGTACATATGGAGCATATTGCATTGAAAGATTATGAGTTAAGGAATTTATTCCAGCTTTTGATGCATCATAATCTAGTGACATAGGAAAATATTTATTAATACCATTAGTTGATGATATATTTACAATTGAACCATATTTATTATTTGACATAATATTTCCTACTTGTTTACTTACTAGGAATGTTCCAACTAGATTAACTTCTAGTGTTTTCATAAAATTATCTTTTGTTTTTTCTTCATATAAACTGTCAAAACATACTCCAGCATTATTAACTAAATAATCTATTTTTTGAAATTTATTAATTATTTCATTAATCATATTATCAATTTCAACTTCATTTGAAATATCACATTTTATAATTAATACTTTTACACTATATTTTTTTTCTATTTCTTCTTTTAAATCTTCTGATTCTTTTTTACTTGTATTATAATTAATTACAATATTACAGTTTTTACTTGCTAGGGTATTTGCTATAGCCCTACCTATTCCTGTTGCTCCACCTGTTATTAATGCAACTTTATTTTGAAACATATAACCACCTCTTTAACTTTCTTTATTATAAATCATTTACTTAATTCTTTCAAATACAAAAAAAGAGCAATTATGCTCTTGATGAATATTTACCATCTGAAGTAGTAACTAAAATCTTTTCTCCTTGTTCGATAAACATAGGAACTTTAACTACTAAACCAGTCTCAACAGTTGCATCTTTAAGGGCATTATTAGTTGTATTACCTTTAACTGCAGGTTCTGTTGATGTAATAGTAAATTCCACTTTATCAGGTAAATCAATACCCAAAAGTTCTCCTTCGTAAAGGATAACATAAACATTCATATTTTCAATTAGATAATTCTTATTGTCACCTACTTGGTCAGCGCTAAGTTCTAATTGTTCATAATTTTCCATATTCATAAAGAAATAAGTATCTCCACTACTATATAGATATTGAACATTTTGTTTATTTATATTTGATTTTTCAAATTTAACATTTGTATTAAAAGTTCTTTCTACAGTTCCACCAGTTCTTAAGTTTTTAAGTTTAGTCTTCATAAAAGCTGATCCTTTTCCTGGTTTAACGTGTAAAAATTCAACTACTTGATAAATTTGTCCTTCTATCATAATAGTCATTCCATTTTTAATATCATTTACATTAATCATATTTTCACCTCTATATTATGGTTTATAATTATTTCTTTTCTTTATGTACAGTATGTTTTCTACATCTAGAGCAATATCTGTTTAATTCTAGACGTTCAGTTGTATTTTTTACGTTTCTTTCATCTCTGTAATTTTCTTCTTTACATTCACTACAAACAAGTGTCTTATTTTGTCTATTTCCTGCTTTTGCCATGCTATCCCTCCTTACGTCTATAGGTATTATACCAAAAAATATAAAAAAAGCAAACATTTTTTGCTTTTGTATTATATAGATTATTATTTTAGTTTTTCAATTTCTTCTTTAGATAAACCAGTTGAATCCATAATTATTTTAATATCTATATTATTTTTTAATAATGATAGAGCAATTTCTCTAGCTTTATTAATAGAACCTTCTGCTATACCAGCTTCCTTCCATTCTCTTTTTAAAGAATTCTCTATCTTTTTATTATCTTCTTCTGCACTCA
>CAZYZU010000059.1:0-5636 GCA_964652065.1 uncultured Muribaculaceae bacterium | reverse complement strand
ACATATTTCTATGTTCTTTTTATTTAGTGTGAACTTTAAAGGTATTATAATCAAAAATCTACTTTTTTTAATAAAATCATTTAAAAAAAAGCATATATTTGATACAATGTAATAAGTACAAAAAGGAAAGGTGATAATATGGGAAAGATAATTTCTTTAGTAAATCAAAAGGGTGGAGTAGGAAAAACAACAACAAGTATTAATCTTTCTGCATCATTAGCTGCTTTAGGTAAAAAAGTTTTATTAATTGATTTAGATCCACAAGGAAATACTACAACAGGAGTAGGAATTAATAAAGGGGATATAGAAAAAAGTATTTATGATGTTTTAATCGAAAAATGTAGAATTGAAGAGGCAATGATAAAAACAAAATATAAGAATTTATATGTTTTACCAGCAACAATCAATTTAGCAGGATTAGATATTGAGTTGTTGGAAAAAAGTCAAAATGAACCAAGTTTTGCAAAAGGTGCCCAATTAAAACAACATTTAGAAAGTGTAAAAGAAAATTTTGATTATATGATAATTGATTGTCCACCTTCATTAGGATTAATTACAACAAATGCACTAACTGCATCAAATTCAGTAATTATTCCAGTTCAATGTGAATTCTTTGCGTTAGAAGGAATTATGCAAT
Organism: uncultured Muribaculaceae bacterium; assembly: GCA_964652065.1. Taxonomy (GTDB): domain Bacteria; phylum Bacillota_I; class Bacilli_A; order RF39; family UBA660; genus UMGS995. The sequence continues at coordinate 4,999 of CAZYZU010000059.1, read as the reverse complement.
TATTAAATACAATTATGTTAGCTCAAAAATCTTTAAACCCAGATTTAGATATAGAGGGTGTCCTTCTTACAATGTTAGATTCAAGAACAAATTTAGGGTTTGAAGTAGTAGAAGATATAAGAAAATTCTTTAAAGAAAGAGTATATAATACTATTATACCAAGACTAATAAGATTAACAGAAGCACCATCACATGGAGAACCAATTATTGCATATGATCCAAAAAGCAGAGGATCTGAAGCATATATAAATTTAGCAAAGGAAGTGATTGAAAGAAATGGAAAATAATAATATTAAAAGAAGAGCCTTGGGAAGAGGTTTAGAAGAACTTTTTACTAGTGAACCAATTGATTATAATAAAATTGAAGAAAAAATAATCACTGAAACACCAAAAGAACAAATAACAAAAGTAAAATTAGATGAATTAAGAAGTAATCCTTATCAACCACGTCAAAATTTTGATCAAACAGCATTAGAAGAATTAGCAGCATCTATAAAAGAACATGGAGTATTTCAACCAATAATTATAAAAAAAAGTATCAAGGGATATGAAATAATTGCTGGTGAAAGAAGAGTTAAAGCATCAAAATTAGCAGGATTAACTGAAATTCCAGCAATTATTAGAGAATTTACTGATAATGAAATGATGGAAATTGCGTTACTTGAAAATTTACAAAGAGAAAATTTAAATTCAATAGAAGAAGCAGCTGCGTATAAAAAATTATTAGAAAATCTTAATTTAACACAAGAACAATTAGCAGAACGTTTAGGTAAAAGTAGAAGTCATATAACTAACATGCTAGGGTTATTGTCACTACCAAAAACAACACAAGATTTAATTAGTTCTAAAAAAATATCTATGGGACATGCTAGAGTATTAAGTAAATTAGAAGATGAAAATCAAATAAATGAATTAGCAAATAGAATTATCACTGAAGGTTTAAGTGTTAGACAAATTGAAGAAATAACTTCAAGTGAACAAACATTTACTAGAAAAAATAAAATAACAAGAAATCATTCAGAAAAAAGTCACGAATATGATTATGTAGAAGAAAAATTATGCGATAGATTAGGTACTAAAGTAAAAGTAAAACCAAATAAACTTGAAATAACATTTGCAAATAGTAATGATTTAAACAGATTACTTGAAATTATGAATTTAGATAAGTAAGTAGGTGAAAAATATGATACTATTCAATAAATATGAAATAGACATAAGCCAAATTATAAAACCAATAGTATATATTTTAATTGGAGTTATAATATATGAAATAATTGTTAAAATTTTAAAAGGTGCTGAAAAGAAAAATACTTTAAAGAAAAGACATCATCAAAAAAGAGCTAAAACTATTAATGGTTTAATAATTAATATAATAAAATATGTAATTATTATCTTTGTAGCTATTGCGATACTTGCAAATTTTGGAGTAAATGTTAAATCCATTTTAGCAGGAGTAGGATTAACTGCTGCAATTTTAGGATTAGCTTTCCAAGATATTGCCAAAGATTTTTTAGCAGGAATTTCAATATTATTAGAAGATCAATATGAAATAGGAGATACAGTAGAAATAAATGGTTTTTTAGGAGAAGTTGTATCCTTAGGTTTAAAAACAACAAGAGTAAAAAATTATAAAGGACAAACTCTTATTATTGCAAATCATACTATAACAGAAATAATTAATTATAATTTAAGTAATTCTTTAGCTGTTGTAGATGTATCAGTAGGATATGATTATGATTCTGATGAAGTAGAAAAAGTTTTAACAAAAATGGCTAAAAAATTATCTAAAAAAATACCTAAAACTAAAGGTGAAATAAATATTCTTGGAATAAATGAATTAGAAGACTCTGGAGTAGTATATAGAGTAACAGTAGAAACTGTATCAGCTGAACATTTTGGAGTAGAAAGAGTATTAAGAAAAGAAATAAAAAAAGCTCTAGATGATGCAAATATAGAAATACCATATCAACAAATAGAGGTACATAATGGAAGCAAATAAAGAATATAAATTAGGTTCTCATGTAATTATGAAAAAACAACATCCATGTGGAGCAAATGAATGGGAAATAATTCGTGTTGGAGCAGATATAAAAATAAAATGTTTAAATTGTAATCGTTCTTTATTTATACCAAGAGTAGAATTCAATAAGAAATTAAAGAAGGTTATTTCTGAGGAAGGTAGTTAATATGAAGGAACATAAAAAATATAGATTGAAAAAATTCTATTTTCATCCAATTACAGTATTTATTGTATTAAGTTTAATAGTAGTATTATTAAGTGGAATTTTATCAAAATTTGAAATGCAAGCAACATACAATACTATAAATGCAAATACTAAAGAACTTGAATCAACTATTGTTTCAGTAGAAAATTTATTATCGTTTGATGGAATGAAATTTATTATAAGTAATGCAGCCACTAATTTTATTAGTTTTGCACCACTAGGAATGCTTTTAATTTCATTAATTGGTTTATGTATTGCAGAAGCAACAGGATTTATTGAAGCATTTTCAAGAAAATATATTAAGAAATTATCAAATTCACAAATTACATTTATTATTATCTTTGTAGCGACAATTTCATCATTAATAAATGAAATAGGTTATGAAATATTAATACCATTAGTTGCTATGATATATTCAGCCAACGGAAGAAATCCATTAACTGGTATAGTAACAGCTTTCTGTGGAGTTGCCTTTGGTTATGGAGTATCTGTATTTGTTGGTTCAATGGAAGTATCACTAATGAATTATACATCAACTGCTGCAGCACTAATAGATAGTAATATTCATATAAGTTTAACTTGTAACTTAATATTTATAATAGCTGCATCAATTATTTTATCAATAATTGGAACAATCATAATCGAAAAAATAATAAGTCCAAAATTAGGGAAATATAAAGTAACAAAAGATTTATCAAAAACAGAAGAATTAAGAATAATAGATTTAGAAGAAGAAGAACAACATAAAATAGAACGTGAAAAGCGTCAGAAAAAAGGTTTAAGATATGCTATGATTACAGCTATCGTTGTAATTATAATCTTTATTTATATGTTAATACCAGGACTTCCTAATTCAGGAATACTTCTTGATATGAAAGAAACAACATATTTAAATCAAGTTTTTGGTAGTAATTCATACTTCCAAGATGGATTTACTTATATGATGTCAATTCTTTTCTTATTAATAGGTATTGCTTATGGAATAGGAGCAAAATCAGTTAAAAATGATAAAGAAGTCTTAGAAAAAGCTGGAGCCTATTTTTCAAGAATAGGAACAATAATTATATTAATATTTGTTGTTTCTCAATTTATCGCAATATTTAAAAGAACAAATATTGGAACAATTTTTACAGCGTGGTTTGCAAACTTAATAGAGTATTTAGGATTTAGTGGTATTCCATTAATTATATTAGTGTTAGTACTAATTGCTATATCAAATATATTCTTAACTACACCAGGAGCAAAATGGGCAATATTCTCTCCTGTAGTAGTCCCATTATTTATGCAATCAAATATTTCTGCTCAATTTGCACAAGTTGTAATGAGAGCTGGAGATTCAATGACTAATGGTATAACACCATTACTAGCGTGTTTCGTTATCTATATTGGATATTTAAATATATATAATTTTGATAAAGATAAACCAATAACTATTACAAGGGCAATAAAATTAGTTGCTCCATACTGTTTAATTATGTGTATAACATGGATTTTATTAGTAGTAGGATGGTATATAATAGGTCTACCAATAGGACCAGGAGTTTATCCAACAATTTAAGTGCTAATTAGCACTTTTTATTTTTATAAAATAATGCTATAATATATAACGAAATGAGGAATGTATATGAGTTTAACAGCAGGAATAGTTGGTCTACCAAATGTAGGGAAATCAACTTTATTTAATGCAATTACTAATCAAAAGATTTTAGCCGAAAATTATCCATTCGCAACAATAGAACCAAATGTTGGAGTAGTAACTGTACCAGATGAGAGAATGGATAAATTAAAAGATATGTATGAACCAAATAAATTTATCCCAACTGCATATGAATTTACAGATATAGCAGGTCTTGTAAAAGGTGCTAGTAATGGAGAAGGTTTAGGTAATAAATTCTTATCACATATCAGAGAAGTTGATGCTATAGTTGAAGTTGTAAGATGCTTTGAAAATAGTAAAATAATTCATGTAGATGGAAATGTTGATCCTATTAGAGATATTGAAACAATTAATTTAGAACTTTCAATATCAGATTTGGAAATAATCAATAATAGATTAGATAAAGTATCAAAAAAAGCGAGAACTACAAAAGATAAAGATACATTAATAGAAGTAGAAGCATTAGAAAAAGCAAAAGAAGCATTAGAAAAAAATATTCCATTAAGACAAGTTGAATTTACTAAAGATGAAAAAATATTATTAAAATCATATAGTTTCTTAACATTAAAACCAATTATTTATTTAGCAAATATAGATGAAGATGAATTAGGACAACCAGACAACGATTATGTCTGTGAAGTAAAAGATTATGCATCAAAAGAACATGCTAAAGTAGTAAGTTTATGTGCTAAAACAGAAGAAGATTTATCGGAATTAGATAAGGAAGATAAACAAGAAATGTTAGAAGCATTAGGAATAGAAAATTCAGGATTAGATAAATTAATCACCGCAACATACGATATATTAGGGCTTGCTACATACTTTACTGTTGGAAAAGATGAGGTTCGTGCTTGGACATTTAAAAAAGGAATGAATGCAAAACAATGTGCAGGAATTATTCACACCGACTTTGAAAAAGGATTTATTCGAGCAGAAGTTATTTCATATAATGATCTAATTGAATGTGGTAATGAATTAAAAGTAAAAGAAGCAGGTAAAGCAAGACTAGAAGGTAAAGAATATTTAATGGAAGATGGAGATATATGTCACTTTAGATTTAATGTCTAAAAACATATATCTTTTTATTTACAAAAAGGTTTTACAAAACAAAAAAACT
>CAZYZU010000058.1:0-5669 GCA_964652065.1 uncultured Muribaculaceae bacterium | reverse complement strand
AAGAATTAAAAAAAGTACTTTAAAGTGCTTTTTTCTTGTAAAAATATTTATTTACTAGTATAATCTAATATAGAATAGGGTAAAAGAATAAGAGGGATATATATGTTTGATAAAATTACTTATATTAGTGATCGATCTGCTGATATAAAATTAAAAGAAGGCACTGAAGTAACAATTAATTTAATGAACTTGCATTTAATATTTGAAGATAAAGATAAAAAAGTATTAGGTGAAGTTGATGATATGGATGGAAATATTGTAAAAGCAAGATTTCTAGGTGAAATTGTTAATGGTAGATTAATTGGTGGTGTAATTAGAAAACCATCACTAGATGCTAGTATAAGAGTTATAACAAAAGATGAAATTCCAATGATTGTTGGTGATAAAAAACCAGGCTATATGCCATTTGGAGTAAGCCCCTTTTATAATGATTTTCCTGTATATCTTGATGTAAATAATTTTTTCAGTAATCACTTCGCAATTTTTGGAAACAGTGGTTCAGGAAAAAGTTGTGGTGTATCTAGAATTATGCAAAATATGTTTCAAGATAAAGAACTATATCCATATAAATCAAATATTGTAATGTTTGATTCTTCTGCAGAATATTATAACGCATTTAGAGATTTGAATGCTATAGATTCAAATTTTAACTATAGATTTTATTCAACAAATGAAGCTGATGGAATTGGAGAAAAGTTAAGACTTCCTATTTGGCTATTAAATGTAGATGATTTATGTCTACTTTTACAAATTACAAATCATTCTCAAATACCTATAATTGAAAGAATGTTAAAACTTTCACTAATTTTTTCAGAAACTGGAGCAGAATCAGAAGCCTTTAAAAACCATTTGATAGCAAAAGCTATTATGGCAATTTTATATACAAATGAAACAAGCCCAAATAAAAGAAATGAAATATTTTCGATTCTAGCTAGTTGTTCTACTAAAGAGTTTAGCCTAGAATCACCTATTCAAGGAATTGGATATACAAGAAAATTCAGAGAATGTTTTATTATTGATTCTCAAGGTCAATTTTCAGAAAGTGTTCTTTTAACTGAATATGTTTCTAGTTTTATAAAAGATGAATATGATAACTATGAACCAAAGGGCGGAGTATTTTATACACTTGATACTTTAGAAAAAGCCTTAAACTTTACTCTAATAAGTGAAGGTTGGCTTAGAAATGAAAATACATATGGTGATGCAGTAACAATAAAAGTAAGATTACACTCATTAATTGTAGGACAATATGCAAAATATTTTGACGTAAAAGATTATTGTACTCTAGAACAATTTTTATCAGCTTTGTTAATAGATAATGGAAAAAAATATCAAATAGTAAATATTAATTTTGATGATATAGATGATTCCTTCGCTAAAATATTTACTAAAGTATATTCAAGACTTATATTTGAATTTTCAAAAGCACTAAAAGATAGAGCTAGTATTCCTTTTCATATAATTGTAGAAGAAGCTCATAGATATATTCAAAATGATACAGATAGATATTTAATTGGATATAATATATTTGAACGTATCGCTAAAGAAGGACGTAAATATGGAGTTGTTTTAGGACTCATTTCACAAAGGCCAGTTGAACTTTCTGATACAGTTATTTCACAATGTTCAAACTTCTTAATATTTAAGATGAACCATCCAACTGATGTTGACTATATTAGAAAAATGGTACCAAATATTTCAGACGAAATTATTGAAAAACAAAAATCTCTTCAACCTGGTACTTGTTTAGGATTTGGAATGGCATTTAAAATTCCATTAATAGTAAAATTAAAAATGCCAAACCCAGAGCCAAAAAGTGGTAACTGTGATGTTGTAAATATATGGAGTGGTAAACCAAAAGGATTAAAAAATGAAGAACCAATTGTAAGTACTCCTATAGAACCACAAATTATGCCTACTAATAATACTGAAATAGTTCCTCCAGTTGCACCTACTGCTGATGTTATAGATAGCGCTCCAAGTGTTTCTACACCTAAAATAACAAGCATGGAACAGCAACAAATTGTAGTACCACAATTTAATGTTGTAACACCAGTTGTACCTGAAGATAATACAGTACCAAATACTAATATTCAAAATAATCAACCAATATTAAATACAATTAACTCAAATCAAAATAATAATGAACCATTAATAACAGTACCAATAAAAACCAATTTAAATACAACAGAAAATATAAATTATGTTGAATCATTAGATATAGAAGATATTGTTAATGGGGATGATGATACATCATTTAATGATGACGAATAAAAAGCTAGTTTATCTAGCTTTTTTGTTGTATAATATCAACTAGGTGATAATATGTTTGAAAATTTAGGCGATAGATTACAAAATGTAATGCATAAAGTAAAAGGTTATGGAAAAATAACAGAAGATAATATTTCAGAAATGATGAGAGAAATTAGACTTGCTTTATTAGAGGCTGATGTTAACTATAAAGTAGTAAAAGAATTTACTACAAAGGTTAAAGAAAAAGCCCTTGGAGAAGAAGTTCAAAAAAGTATAAAGCCAGGAGATTTATTTGTAAAAATAGTTCAAGATGAATTAACTGAACTTCTAGGTGGAGAAAGTTCACCACTAAATTTAAAAGGTAATCCAGCAACATTAATGTTAGTTGGTCTTCAAGGTAGTGGTAAAACAACATCAATAGGAAAACTTGCTAATTTATTAAGAAAAAAACATGCAAAAAAACCACTTTTAGTTGCTTGCGATGTTTATAGACCAGCCGCAATAGATCAATTAAAACAAATTGGAAAACAATTAAATATTGAAGTATATGAAGAAGGCAAAAAGGATCCAATTGAAATCTCTAAAAATGCTATAGAATACGCTAAAGAAAATAAATTTGATTATGTTTTAATTGATACAGCAGGAAGACTTCATATTGATGAAGAATTAATGATTGAATTAGAAAATATAAGAACAGAAATAAAACCAGAAGAAATATTATTAGTAATTGATTCTATGATGGGACAAGATGCTATTAATGTTATAACTGGATTTAATGATAAATTACCACTTACTGGTGTTATTCTAACAAAATTAGATGGAGATACCAGAGGTGGAGTAGCACTATCTGTAAGACATATTACTAATGTTCCAATAAAGTTTATTGGTGTTAGTGAAAAGATGGATGGAATAGATTATTTTGATCCAGAAAGAATGGCAGGAAGAATCCTAGGAATGGGAGATATTGTATCATTAGTAGAAAAAGCAACAGAAGCAATAGATGAAAAAGAAGCAGAAAAAACTGCTAAAAGAATGCAAGCAGGTAAATTTGATTTAGAAGATTTCTTATCAACAATGAAACAAATGAAAAAATTAGGACCATTAGAAAACCTTTTAAAACTAATTCCTGGTGCTAAAAAAATGGGGATTAACAATGTAAAAATAGATCCAAAACAAATGGCTCATATTGAGGCAATAGTTTTATCAATGACACCTAAAGAAAGAAGAAATCCTGATATTATAAAAGCAAGTAGAAAAACAAGAATAGCTAAAGGAAGTGGAACTTCAGTTCAAGAGGTAAATAAATTATTACAACAATTTGATCAAATGAAAAAAATGATGAAACAAATGAGTAATGGAAATATGAAATTACCATTCTAAAAATCAAATGACTAATAATGTAAAATAATAAAATAAATGATAAAAAATTAATAAATCAAAATGATTAATATTTGTAATAGAATTATTTTATGGTATAATTTAAAAGAGCACACTAAGATTAGAGAGAACTCTCTAGTCTTTTTTTGTTATTTGTAGTGGGAGGTGATAAAATGACAAAGTATGTTTTCGTTACAGGTGGAGTATGTTCAGGACTTGGAAAAGGAATTACAGCTTCATCAATTGCGCTTTTATTAAAGCAAAAAGGCTATAAGGTTTTTATGCAAAAATTTGACCCTTATATGAATGTTGATCCAGGAACAATGTCTCCAATTCAACATGGAGAAGTTTTTGTAACCGCAGATGGTTGTGAAACAGACCTTGATTTAGGACATTATGAAAGATTTATTGATGAAGAATTGAATTACACATCAAATATAACTAATGGGAAAATATACTCAAGTGTAATTGAAAAAGAAAGAAGAGGAGATTATTTAGGCGCAACTATTCAAATAGTACCTCATATTTCAAATGAAATTAAAAACAAAATTTATGAAGCAGGAACAACATCGAAAGCAGATATTGTAATAACAGAAATTGGTGGTACAGTAGGAGATATTGAATCATCTGTAATGATGGAAAGTTTAAGACAATTTAAAAATGAATTAGGTGAAGAAAATACTTTATTTGTCCATACAACTCTTGTTCCATATTTATTTGGTTCTAATGAGTTAAAAACTAAACCAACTCAAAATAGTATTATTGAATTAAGAAGATTAGGCATTCAACCAGATATCATTGTAACTCGTGCCCCAATAGATTTAACAGAACACATAAAAGATAAAATTTCACTATTTGGAAGTCTTCCAAGAGAAAATATAATTGAAGCAAAAGATGTTAATAATATTTATGAAATACCAATAAATTTCCACAATCAAAATGTAGAAGAAATAGTTTTAAAGAAATTTAATTTAAAATGCGGAAAAAGTGATTTAAAAGTATGGAATGAATTAATAAAAAATGTAAATAATTTAAAAGAAGAAATAGAAATATCTTTAGTAGGAAAATATGTTTCTCTAGAAGATGCTTATTTATCAGTAAAAGAATCATTAAGACATGCTGGATATAAGTGTAATAAAAAAGTTGTTATCAATTGGGTTGATTCAGAAAAATTAGAAGATGATGATATAAATTTAAAAGAAATTTTCAAAAATTCTAAAGGTATAATTATTCCAGGTGGATTTGGAACAAGAGGAACTCAAGGAATGATAAAAGCTGCTAAATATGCAAGAGAACAAAAGATTCCTTTTTTAGGAATTTGTCTAGGTATGCAAATAGCTGTCATAGAATTTGCAAGAAATGTATGTAAATTAGAAGATGCATCATCAACAGAATTTAATGAACTATGTAAAGAACCAATTATTGATTTAATGGCAAATCAAAAAAGTATTTTAAATAAGGGAGGAACTCTTAGACTTGGAAATTACGCATGCAAGTTAAAGAAAAACACCCTTGCATATAAAGATTATCAAAATGAAAATATTTTAGAAAGACATAGACATCGTTATGAATTTAATAATAAATATAAAGAAATATTAGAAAAAAATGGAATGGTATTCTCAGGAATAAATCCAGATAGTGATTTAGTAGAAATTATAGAATTACCAAAACATCCTCATTTTATAGCGTGCCAATTCCACCCAGAATTTAAAAGCAGACCAACTAGACCACATCCATTGTTTGATTCATTTATAAAAGCAAGTATTTCAAATAAATAGGCATAATATATATGCAATATAACCACTATCTCATAGAATAGATTAGATAGGAGGAAAGTATATATGTTTAGAAGAGCAAATGAATTTGAAATGAATTCAAATTTTGCAGGCAATAATAATATTGTTGAAAATGAAATGAATGTTGATATTGATATGATTTCAAATAATCAAGAAACATCACAAATGACTGGAGGTTGTTGTAATCCAATTACAGAAGCTCCAAAAGAAAGATGTGTTCATAGAACAATAATGCATGAAGTA